>JAJUGM010000077.1 GCA_029268165.1 Bacteroidota bacterium | reverse complement strand
TGTGGGGCATGGGGCAAAGCCCCATCACCATTCACTCCTGCTTGTTAAAATTCCTCCGGCAATTATTTTTATTCGTCCGGATGAATTTAGTCATTTATCGCACTAAGGTTTATGGAATTTTTAATTGTGATGCATCCATTAATTGAAAAATGAATTACAAACCATAAAATTTAAAAATTATGGAAACAAAAAAAGCTGAAACAAAAAACCTGGAAAACAAGAGAATGTTGTTTTTTCAGATCGGGCTTATAATGGCCCTGTCAACTGCTCTGATTGCATTTGAATGGTCTTCTAATGATATAAGCTCAGCATATCAGATAAAAAATCTGGAAGATAAACCAGAAGAAGATATGATTGAGATAACCAGAAATGAACCTCCGAAACCCGAACCCCAGAAGCCGGTGTTTACTGAGATTGAAATCATCAGTAATGAAGACCCTGTACTTGATGATAATTCATTATTTAGTGCTGAACTTAATGAAAATGATAACTATACAATAGCTATCTGGTCTGAACCAAATGATGAGAAACCCGATCCGAATGATATTTTTACTAAAGTTGAAGACCCTCCAAAATTCAATGGCAGCGAAGACCTGACCGAATTCTGGAAATATGTCCAGCAACACGTGAATTACCCTGAAAAAGCCAGAGAATTTGGCCTGGAGGGTAAAATAATTGTGAATTTTGTCGTAGATGAAAAAGGCGACATTATTAATATTGAGCTGCTGAAAAAAATTGACCCGCTGCTTGATAACGAAGTAATTAAAGTACTGGAAGAAGCTCCGCTCTGGACACCCGGCAAACAGCGCCACAGGCCCGTTAAAGTAAGATTCACCATACCGGTTATTTTTAAAATAAACAAAGACTGATGGAAAATTATTCCCAGCTGACGGTTGAAGGTGTTACCATCAGCCGTTAGCTGTTGACTTAATATTGTCCGCCGTTAAACAAAGCATCAGCAATAACTGAATCAACCAGAGGGCTTTTATCAAATCATATTAATTATTATTACAAATCAATACTTACAATCATGAAACAATTTATTAGAAATTATGGGACGAAGATACTGAAAGGAATACTATACCTGATGTTTCTTCAGAAAAGCATGCCTGCATGCACGCAACAGGAAATGGTAGCTGACAAAACTCTTTCTCCTTACTTTGTAGTACTGGGTAATGATGAACAAACTGACCAGTTGCCCTTGAAGTCAACGTCTGCAGAAGTAAATATAGCAGGAGTTATTGCCGATGTTAAAATCAGGCAGACATATAAAAATGAAGGCAAAAACGTATTGGAAGCAATATATGTTTTCCCTGCATCGGCGAGAGCTGCCGTATATGACATGAAAATGAACATTGGCGAGCGGGAAATAATTGCCGTAGTCATGGAAAAACAGGCAGCCAGGCAGACGTATGAAGAAGCGAAACAGCAGGGGAAAACAGCATCACTGCTCGAACAGATGAGGCCTAATGTTTTTCAGATGAATGTCGCCAATATTCTACCGGGCGATATAATTGAAGTTGAATTGTCTTATACCGAAATGCTTGTGCCGGTGAATTCGGTTTATGAATTTGTTTTTCCTACCGTAGTTGGCCCGAGGTATAGCAACCAGACAGCTGAGGAGAATCAGGCAGACCAATGGATTGCCAATCCATACACTGAACAAGGTACCAAACCGGCTTATTCCTTTACTATTAAAGCAAATATCTCAGCTGGTATGTCCATTAAAGATATCAGGTCAACCTCACATGAAGTAGATATAAAATATCTTAATTCTTCACAGGCAGCTGTTTCGCTTAAACCTACCGAAGCGAGTGGCGGCAATCGCGATTTTATCCTGCAATATCGGTTGGCCGGTAATGAAATTGAATCAGGTATTTTATTGTTCGAAGACAAAGATGAAAAATATTTTCTGGCCATGTTTCAACCACCCAAACAGGTTAAACCTGAGTCGATACCTCCAAGAGAATACATTTTTATTGTGGATGTTTCAGGGTCAATGAATGGCTTTCCGCTCGAGATATCAAAGAAACTGCTTCGCGATTTAATATCTGGGCTACGTAATACAGATAAATTTAATGTGTTGCTATTTGCAGGTGGCAACAGCGTGTTATTTGAAAATTCAATCCCTGCAACTGCTGAAAATATTTCCCGTGCAATAAGGCTGATTGATCAGCAGCAAGGCGGAGGTGGTACGGAGTTATTGCCTGCCTTACAAAGAGCACTTGCCATGAAAGGCACAGAAAATTATTCAAGGACTTTTGTAATAGCCACAGACGGATACGTGTCGGTTGAAAAAGAATCTTTTGACCTGATAAGGAATAACCTTGGAAATGCCAATTTCTTTGCATTTGGGATAGGTACTTCTGTAAACCGTTATATTATTGAGGGCATGGCACATGTCGGACAGGGAGAACCTTTTATTATTACTGACCCCAATGAAGCATCAGGCGCCGCTAATCGTTTTAAACAATATATCAGCAATCCGGTATTGACAAAAATCAGAACCCTTTACCAGGGATTCGAGGCATACGACCTGCAGCCAGATAATGTGCCTGATGTATTGGCAGAAAGGCCGGTGGTAATCATTGGTAAATATAAGGGAGCAGCACAGGGACAAATTAGCGTAACGGGTATTTCCGGATCAGGAACCTACCGCAAAACGCTGAATATTTCAGAATACAGGCCTCTGGCAGCTAATTCGGCATTAAAATATTTATGGGCAAGGGAAAAAATACGTTTGCTTGCTGATTATACTCGTGTAGATGCCAATGACGAACTGAAAAAAAGCATCACCGATCTGGGGCTGAAATATAATTTGCTGACTGATTATACAAGTTTTGTGGCTGTTGATTCAGAAGTACGAAATAAAGGGGGGAATATAACGACTGTAAAACAACCGCTTCCTTTGCCCGAAGGCGTAAGTAACTATGCTGTTAGCGGATATGCAGCAACTCCGCAATTTAGAAGTTCAAAAGCAAGAGTTGATGCCATGGAACTGGCAGAAGCAAATTATGATGCCGAAACCTTGTATTTTGAAAAAAAGGATGATACGGAACAGGTATATATAACAGCCCAAGTAATGCCTGAGTACCCCGGTGGCATGGAAGCTTTCAGAAAATTCATTACAGATAATTTGAAACTGAAAGAAGAAATCATCAGGCAGGGAATCAAAGGCAAAGTATATGTTCAGTTTGTGGTTGATACCGATGGTTCGCTTACTGACATAAAAGTAATCAGGGGTATCAGCAGTAACATTGATAATGAAATTATAAGAGTCATCAAACTTTCTCCCCGCTGGAAACCGGGCAAACAAGAGGGTAAGCCGGTAAAGGTGAAGATGGTGATTCCGGTGGAGGTGAAGTGAATAAAGTTAGAAGATGCTGTCTCAAAACTTCATTATGGTTCTGTTTTTTATCTTTGTGACACTCTGTGGTTAAATTTTAAAGGATGGCACCACAGAGATACACAGAGTAGATAACGATTAGCACAGGGAGAATTTAACAAAAATGATAAATATTAGCCGGTTAGACCTAACAGGTTTAAGAAAAATCTGTTAGGTCTTTCTTTTAACAACTGTTAGTTTTCTTACGCAAATCACTTAATAAAAAGAAAACCATTTAACAAAAGTTAGGACAAATGAGCAGAATATTTATATTTGCGTCTTTATTTTTTCCGGATAAATTTAAACGGCAAATAAATATTCTGTAAAAGCAAACCGCATGATAATAGGTGTTTTAAAAGAACAACAACCCGAAACCCGGGTTGCCCTTACTCCTGAAGGGGTAAAAACATTAGTTGCATTACGCTGTGAAATTTATATTGAGAAAGATGCAGGCAGTAATGCTTTTTTTTCTGATGAGCAATACCTTCAGGCTGGTGCAAAGACGTTTTCCCGTGCCGATATTATCAGTAAATCTGATATTATCCTGACAATTAATTCGTTGCAGGCTAACGAATTAGGTAGCCTTAAGTCAGGCGCTTTGTTAATTGGCTGTTTCAATCCTTATTTCAATCCCGATTTTGTAAAGAATATTCAGCAGTCGGGTTTTACATCATTCAGCATGGAGCTTGTGCCTCGCACAACACGTGCACAGGCAATGGATATTTTATCATCCATGGCTACCATAGCAGGTTATAAAGCCGTACTTGAAGCAGCGCTTGCATTACCCAAGTTTTTTCCTATGTTTATGTCAGCGGCCGGAACCATTAAACCTGCAAAAATGCTTATCCTTGGTGCCGGTGTTGCCGGGCTTCAGGCTATTGCTACAGCCCGTAAACTGGGAGCTATGGTTGAAGTGTTCGACGTGCGTTCAGCTGTTAAAGAAGAAGTGATGAGCCTGGGCGGAAAATTTATTGAAGTTGAAGGAGCAAGGGAAGATGCCGCTGCCGGAGGATATGCTGTTGAACAGACAGAAGATTACCTCAGAAAACAAAAAGAACTGATACACCAGCATGCAATAAAATCGGATGTTGTTATTACAACGGCTCAGATACCAGGGAAAAAGGCTCCGCTATTATTAAGAAAGGATACTGTTGTCGCCATGAATCCCGGATCGGTTATTATCGACCTTGCTGCATCCACCGGAGGCAATTGCGAATATACCCGTAACAATGAAACCTTGGTTGTCAATGGTGTTAAAATTATCGGTAAATCAAATTATCCTTCTGAAATGCCTGCCGATGCAAGCCGTATGTATAGTAATAATCTGATAAATTTCCTGAAACTTTTAATCAGTAAGGAAGGCCAGATGAACCTCAATTTCGACGACGAAATTATCAGGGGTACATGCCTTACGCACAAAGGTGAAATTTTGAATGAGAAAATAGTTAAGAGTTTTGAAGTGATGAAGTGATGAGGGTTTTAAACATTATTTTTATAACCATTCAAACCTCCAAAAATTAATTGTAAATAAAAAACATAAACAATAAAATATGACAAGTATTCTTGAATTCATTTACACGCACAGACAGGAAATTTTCCTGATTATTTTGTCCATTTTTCTGGGTATTGAAGTAATTTCCAATGTACCTGCCATTTTGCATACACCTTTAATGTCGGGAGCAAATGCCATACACGGAGTTGTAATTATCGGAGCTATTATTGTTATGGGACATGCCGAAGGTATTACAGCCCTTGTCCTTGGTTTTCTGGCTGTGTTTCTCGGTACGCTGAATGTTGTGGGCGGTTTTGTTGTTACTGACCGAATGCTCGATATGTTTAAAAAGAAACCTGCCGGCAAAAAATAAAAGCATTGTTCAATATCATAAAAATAAATTGAGTATTATGAATTTCATCGGTACATATATTCTTGAGATCAGTTATATTGTTGCATCGGTTTTGTTTATCCTGGGTCTTAAAATGTTGAGTCACCCGGTTACAGCCAGGCGCGGAAATCTGCTTGCCGCATTCGGAATGACTTTTGCTATTATAGCAACTATACTCTGGCACAGGCATAACAATGAACGCATTCATAATATTGGATATATTGTGGTTGCCATATTAGCAGGGCTTGCAGTTGGCTGGTTTATTGCTGTTAAAGTCAAGATGACGGCCATGCCTCAGCTAGTATCTTTCTTTAATGGTATGGGAGGAGCCTGCGCAGCATTGATATCATTGCTTGAATTTCCAAAACTCGGTGGTGATGCTCATCTTGCTAATATGTTTCATGGTGAAGTACTTGATATTATCCTTGGAATGGTTATTGGCAGTGTTTCATTTGCAGGCAGCATGATTGCTTATGGCAAACTTGACGAAAAAATACTTTCATGGAAAGCTCCTGTATTCCGTTATCTGAATATCAGTATTCTTGTTCTCATTATTGCACTTGCTGTTTTTATCATGTCAAGAGGAACTGTTAATCCTCAGGATATTTTAGGCTGGATGTATCTTCTGATGGCTTTATCACTTGTTTACGGAGTATTTTTTGTTATGCCCATTGGCGGAGCCGACATGCCTGTTGTTATCTCGCTGCTTAACTCATTTACCGGTGTCGCAGCAGCTATGGGAGGCTTTTTATATAAAAATCAGGCCATGCTTACAGGAGGGATTCTGGTTGGCTCGGCCGGTACAATCCTTACTATTTTAATGTGTAAAGCCATGAACCGTTCACTGGGCAATGTAATACTTGGCGCTTTCGGAGGTGCATCAGGTGCCGCTTCGGGTGGGGTTGCCGGAAGCATTAAAGAAATTTCACTCAGTGATGCCGCGGTTTTACTTAATTACAGTCAGAAGGTGGTAATAATTCCCGGATACGGACTAGCTGTGGCACAGGCACAGCACATCTGCAGTGAACTTGATAAGCTGCTTACCGAAAGAGGCGTAGATGTCAGGTTTGCCATACACCCTGTGGCCGGCCGTATGCCCGGACATATGAACGTGCTGATGGCCGAAGCAGATGTAGCTTACGACAAACTCATTGAAATGGACGATATTAACCCTGATATGCCTAATACCGATGTTGCCGTAATTATTGGAGCCAATGATGTTGTCAACCCTGCTGCTCTTGACGATCCTGCAAGTCCTATTTATGGCATGCCTATTATTAAGGCCCACGAAGCAAAAAATATTATTGTTATGAAACGCGGAATGGGCAAAGGTTATGCCGCTATAGAGAACAATTTGTTTTATAACGATAAAACCCGTATGTTGTTTGGAAACGCTAAGGATACACTGCAGAAACTGGTAGGAGAAATTAAAAATTTATAGCACATCACCTCCTCATCACATTGTCATTTCGCCGCTTCGTCACTTCGTCCCTTCTTTTCCATACACACTTTGCTGTGTACCAATTTCCATAAAATGTATTTTATAGTCGTAATGCGCCTGGTAAGTAATATTATTTTCCTTGTCTCTTTCTTCATACGTATTTAAGAACCCCGGCATCAAATACTGGTAAACTTTTACAGCAATCTGATTACCATTATTATCCGTGGTTTTTACTTCCACAATCTGGTTCAGATCATCATATCTTCTTAATTCTTTCAACTGAACTTCATTCCCGTTCTTAAAACGCCTTCTGATTTCTATTTCTGATGCTAACCCTTTATCATTATATGTATAATTTTTGATTTCACCGGTAATATCTTGCGTCGGTAATGGTTTTCTAACTGTCTGTTCTTTTATCAGCCTTCCATTTGGGTCATACTTCAATTTTGTTTGTGTGATTTTTTTGTTTTCAGAATAAGTCGTAACGCTTGTTAATGAATTCTGGCCATTATATTTATAATCATATCTTTCACTGATTCTAAGTTTTCCTGTACCGGGTGTATAAATGGTCTTCCGCATCAGGTTGCCGGCAGGATCATAATCGTATTTAATAATAGACATCAGTGAATCATTATTGTTAAAAGTTTCTTCAGTAAATATTCTCCCGTTTTGATAAAAATAAAAGGTATAAGATTTTATCTGATAGGTACTATCATCATAATTTATTTCTCTGAAAAGCTGGCCTTCATTTGTATAAAACTTCTGGTTTGCAACATGCATGCCACGTGTGAATTTCCCTTCAACAATATGGTGTTTGGTTGTTATATGAATTTTTACACTATCTGCACAAAACAACCGACAGGCAGATAAAAACACTGATACGGCAAGGGCAAGGATTTTTTTTGTTATCATAATTTCTTAGAATTTTAAAAGAACATGCTCTATTGTGCTGACGAATTTGCGCAGTGTATCTGATAAAGTTCTGATGCAGCATTATAACCCAGCGAAACAGCTTTTTTCAGGTCTTCGCATGCTGATGGTATCTGTTGTATATTTATTTTTGAGATAGCCCTTGTATAATAGGCTTCAGCATAGTTTCTTTTATAGTGAATCGCCTTGTTATAATCATCAATTGCTTCAGCGTGCATGTTGAGGTTTCCCTTTGACACGCCGCGGTTGAAATAAGCCTCTGCAAATGAGGAATTAAGACTTATTGCCTTGTCATAATATTGTATGGATTCCTTAAATGCATTTTTCATTGAACTGATAACGCCAAGGGTAAGGTATGCCTCAGCATTATCAGGAGTAAGTTTAAGTAATTCATTAATATCACGCCTTGCTTCATCGGGTTTACGCAACTGCAAATAAATCAGTGCCCGGTTATAATAAGTTTTTTCCGGCTGATATTTCTTTTTTAAAGCTGCCGTAAAATCTTGAACTGCTGACATAAGGTCTCCCTTTTTGGCAAAGCTTACACCACGGTTGTAAATTGCTTCAGTATTTGCGGGATTAATTTCAAGGGTTTTATTAAAATCACCTATTGCGCCATCAAGGTCATTCAGGTTTAGTTTCAGATATCCCCTGCTGAGGAAAGCACTTTCATTCTTAGGGTCAACAGCAAGGAGCTTGTCATAATCACTGATAACGCCTTTATAATCATCAAGGGCAGAGCGAGCCTCAATACTTTTCAGATATGCATCAATGTTGTCCTTATCAAGTTCCATGGCTTTTCTGTAATCGGCTACAGACCCTTTGAAATCACCTCTGCTGGCAAGTATCAGTCCTCTCTGATAATATGCCTGTGCAAATAATGAGTCAATGTTCAAAGCATGGTTAATATCTGCGAGCGCTTTATCCGGATGTGCTTTTTTAATATTTAACATCCCTCTGTAAAGGTATGCATCAGGCATCAGACTGTCGAACATGATGGCTTTATTGACCTGCTCCATCCCGGCATCATAATTTTTCAGAAAATAACTCGACTGGGCAAGGCCAAGCCATGCCGGCGCTGATTTTCTTTTCCACCGTATTGCCTTTTTAAAGGATATGGCTGCCTGCTGGTAATCACCGTTTAAGATAGCTGTCTTCCCATGCATATAATTTTCTTCATAAAAACGTTTGCGTGAATACAGCAGGTAAATAATAACAATTATACACAGCGCCAGCGCTGTAAAACTTATTGCAACTGTTCTTTTTGCCATATTTCTGTTTTTTCAATGATTAGTGCAGAATGTAAAATAAAGATATAAAAAAAATATGAAAGATGGCAGATATTAGATGTCAGATATCAGATGTCACGCATCCGAATCCAATAAGCAGTAATCTGCAGTCAACAACAGGTAAGAATTTACAAGTCATCTATAATCCACCATATTGTAGTCATAATCAACAGCCAAATCCCCACAGGTTTTGTTTGAAAATAAAAAACAAGCTCTCTATAGGAGCAATCTGGTAATAGCTATAAATTTGAATTTAATTTTACAATAAGATAATTTTTAAATTAAACAACAGATACAATGAAGGCAATGATGTTGACCGGCATAAGGCAGATAGAAATGCGTGAAATGCCCACACCCGAAATAATTCATGATACTGATGTGCTGATTAGGATGAAAAGTGTTGGCGTCTGCGGCAGCGATCTGCATTACTTCACTACGGGCAGGATAGGCACGCAGGTTGTGAAATTTCCGTTTACATTAGGCCATGAAGGTGCCGGTATAGTTGACAAAGTAGGTAAAAGTGTTAAAAAAATTAAACCTGGTGATCGTGTAGCAATTGATCCGGCTATGCCATGCGGACAATGTTCACAATGTAAAGCAGGCCGTCCGCATACATGCCATAACCTGAAATTTCTGGGCTGTCCGGGACAGGCAAATGGTTGCTTATCAGAGTATATTGTTATGCCTGAGCATACTTGTATCAAAATGGCTGATACATTAAGTTTTGAAGAGGCGTGTATTTCAGAGCCACTTGCTATCGGCGTATATGCTGTGCTTCAGTCAATACCAATGAAAAATGTCTCAATTGGCATTCTTGGTTTTGGGCCTATAGGTATGAGTATTATGTTGCCAGCCATAGCGTGGGGTGCCGGAAATGTTTATGTAACCGATAAAATAAACAGCCGTCTGCAGATTGCAAAGCAAGCAGGAGCTGCCTGGGCAGGTAATCCCGACCATGAGGATGTTGTGGGCGAAATCAGGCAAAGCGAACCATTGTTGCTTGATGCTGTTTTTGAATGTTGCGGGAAACAGGAGGCCATGAACCAGGCTGTTGAACTGGTCAAACCAGGGGGAAAGATTATTATTGTCGGTATCCCTGAATTTGACAACTGGTCATTTAATGCCCATGAAATAAGGCGAAAGGAAATCACAATTCAAAATATCAGGCGGCAAAACAACTGCACCGAAAAGGCGCTTGAAATGATTGAAAAAAGAGAGATTAATGCCGGCCTGTTTGTAACGCACCGTTTTTCTTTTCATGAAACTCATAAAGCCTTTAAATTGGTTTCTAACTATGAAGACGGCGTAATGAAAGCTATGATTAATATGTAACCCAGGTATCTTAAAAAACTCGTAGCTCGCAGCTCGCAGCTTATATTATATGCTGGTTTTACAAATGAAAGCCATAGTAAATTTTCAGTTATTTAACAAAAAATGTATAATTATTTAACTGTTTATCAATTATATACGGTATAATATTTATAAACCAATGTGCAATAGTTAATATCTTTATATTTTGCTGCTTTCAAATTACATTTTATTGCCTTACCTTAACGTTAAATTATTTATTATTAACTAAATCATTAAATACATGAGAAAAATTGGTTTATCATTAATTACCGTACTGTTTTTTAGTGCATCTGTTTTTTCCCAGTTGTCCACGCGGGAAAATGATGCAACTGTATTAAAACTTGGCTCAAGGCCGGGTTCGGGTGACATGGCTCTTACGTTTGGTATCGGCCTTACCGGTGGAGGTTCTGCCGACCTGCCCTTAGTGAATCAGCTTGCCCAGGGTGACATACTCACCTTTAAGTACTTTGCCAGTGAG
>JAJUGM010000076.1 GCA_029268165.1 Bacteroidota bacterium | reverse complement strand
TAGCGGTGCCCTTACTGATGCCAATACGCTTACGCCTACTTATACTCCAGCTCCCGCCGATGCAGGCACTACTGTCGTACTCCGGCTTACTGCCAACGGTAATGCACCCTGCGCCTCGGTCAGCGATGATATGAACCTTACTGTCGTTGCAGCTCCTACTGCCAACGCAGGACCTGACGGATCAACCTGTGTCAATGCAGCTTATACTGTAAGCGGTGCAACTGCTACCAATTATTCCTCACTCTTGTGGACCATTGTATCCGGTAGCGGTGCCCTTACTGATGCCAATACGCTTACGCCTACTTATACTCCAGCTCCCGCCGATGCAGGCACTACTGTCGTACTCCGGCTTACTGCCAACGGTAATGCACCCTGCGCCTCGATCAGCGATGATATGAACCTTACGGTCGTTGCAGCTCCTACTGCCAACGCAGGACCTGACGGATCAACCTGTGTCAATGCAGCTTATACTGTCAGCGGCTCTGCTGCTACCAATTATTCATCACTGCTCTGGACTATCGTATCCGGTAGCGGTTCGCTTACTAATGCAAATACTTTAACTCCTACTTATACTCCCGATCCTGCTGATGCAGGCTCAACAATTGTTTTACGCTTAACCGTAAACGGAAATTCAAACTGCGTTCCGGTTACTGATGATATGAACCTTACGGTCGTTGCAGCTCCTACTGCCAACGCAGGCCCCGATGGTTCTACCTGCGTCAATACAGCTTATACTGTCAGCGGCTCTGCTGCTACTAATTATTCATCACTGCTCTGGACTATCGTATCCGGTAGCGGTTCGCTTACTAATGCAAATACTTTAACTCCTACTTATACTCCCGATCCGGCTGACGCAGGAACTACGGTCGTCCTCAGGCTCACTGCCAACGGTAATGCACCCTGCGCCTCGGTCAGCGATGATATGAACCTTACAGTTGTCGCCGCTCCTACCGCTAATGCAGGCCCCGATGGTTCTACCTGTGTTAATATAGCCTATACTGTCAGCGGTGCGGCTGCTACCAATTATTCCTCACTCTTGTGGACCATTGTATCCGGTAGCGGTGCCCTTACTGATGCCAATACGCTTACGCCTACTTATACTCCAGCTCCTGCCGATGCTGAAAATACGGTAACCTTAAGATTAACTGTTAATGGAAATTCCAATTGTTTATCAGTTACAGATGATATGGATATTATGGTTTACGGTTTACCTGCAGTTAACGCCGGCAGTGATGAAGAAACATGCCAGGATACCCCGTTCGATTTATCTACATCGGGTATTCAGCCTTCTGCATCAAATTACAGTTCTTTGCTCTGGACATCAAATGTTAGTGGCGGAAACTTCAGTGATCCTGCAGCTTTATGGCCAATATACACTCCTCCTTCGGGCTTTAGCGGCACTGTTACCCTCACATTAAGGGCAAACGGTAACGGATCCTGTCCGTTTACTACTGATGATATGACACTTACTGTTACTCCAAAACCTGTTGTAAATGCAGGTAATGACACCGTCATCTGCTACGGGTCAGATATTACTTTAAATGGCTCAGTATCTAATTATTCATCCTTCTCATGGAGAAAAGGCATGGGTGATGGCTGGTTTGATAATGAATTTATCCTTAATGCCACCTATACACCCGGGCCAAATGATCTGCTTTCGGGTTATGTGATCCTTTACCTCGATGCAATGGGAACAGGCTCATGCGGTACTGAAACTGATTCGATTATTATTACCATTCCTCCGGAACTGATTGCAACGATCGGAGCACCTACTCCGTTCCTGATAGGACCTAATACACAAATCAGTGTTTCGGTTAAAGTTGAAAATCACAATGCCATTCATGATTTGAGTTATTACCTGCAAGCTCCCGATGGTACAAGAGTTCCTCTGAAAGTGGCGACCAATTTCCTCACATGTAATTATGGTGACGGCGCTGATATTACATTTACCAATGACCCGTCATTTGATACACTGGATATATGCACAGTGCCTTTCTTCCCTGGTGTATCATTAACAGGAACTTACAGGGCTACCGGTGACTTCAGTGCCATTTACGGAAAGGACCCTGCAAATGGTGCATGGTCAGTGGTTATTACTGACTGTAACTACAATGTATTTAGTCCGACTGACGGTGAAATGACTTATGCAAGTATTTCATTCACGGATACTTCATATCTGGGTTATCCTGAAACGGTAATGTATGAATCAGGACCTATTAATCAGCCTATTTATCAGTCTGATGTATTTTCCTGTGCAGAAACAAGGTACATCTCACCCATTGGCCTGAAGACCAAATGTTATGGTAGTTGCGATGCCGTAGGTCTGGTTACGGTTGTCGGTGGTACACCCCCGTATGTTGATTACCTCTGGAGTCCATTACCTTCTGGCGGTAACGGTACCGACTCAGTATTGCTTTGCGAAGGCAGTTATACATTAACTGTGGTTGATGCTATGGGTTGTGTTGCACATACCAGTGTCAATGTTACTTCACCCTTACCCATAACCTTTAAATCATTTAACGCTACTGATTCTCTGAACTGTTATGGCGATACGAATGGTGAAATCAGAGTAAAAGCTGTCGGAGGTACAGGTAAACTCAAATATTATCTTCTGCCGGGTAATATCCCGTCATCTGTTGCCGATTCAGGAGTTTTCACCAATCTGAGTGCGGGAACTTACACAGTGCATATTGAAGATGTCCATAACTGTTTTAAAGATACCACCATTACTATATATGAACCGGCACAATTCATGATACAGAGTGTTATTGTTGACAGCCTGCTTTGCAGTGGCGATTCCGATGGAATCATCAGAGTAACTGCTCAGGGTGGAAAAGCACCATACCAATACTGGATTACACCGGGCATTGAAGTTAACAATGATGGTGTATTTGAAAACCTCAGCCAGGGTAATTATGTAATCCGTATTACTGATGCAAGTTCATGTGGTGATACCCTTGTAACCGATACCATCAGAATGAATGCACCCTCGCCGCTTATAATCGACTCGGTAACTGTCGAGCCTATAGTTTGTAATGGAGGAAGAGGGTCAATGACTATTCACGTTTCAGGAGGAACAATTCCTTATGAAGGCTCAGTTGACGGCGGCAGCAGCTTTGCCTCATCACTTACATTCAGTAATCTGGTTGCAGGCAGCTATACTCCGGCAGTACGTGATAATAATGCCTGCATAACAGTTTATCCGACACCTGTTAATTTAATTGATCCCCCGCCAATCATAGTCGATAGCTTATCGATTACCGATGTAACCGGATGCTTCGGCGATACTAATGGCAGCTTATATGTATCAGCATCAGGCGGTTGGAACAATATTGAATACTCATTGGATGGGATACAATATCAGACAGCAAATCTGTTCAGTAACATCACAGGTGGCCCAAAAACATTGTATATCAGGGATTCATTAGGTTGTATCCTTACCATAGATACTATAGTTATTAACCAGCCACCTCAACTGGTTGTGACTGTGGTTAAAACTGACGTATTCAGTTCAACGCTGGGTACGATAAGGATCATTGCATCAGGCGGTACACCTCCTTATGAATATTCTATTGATAATGGTGCAACAACTCAGGATTCGGGTTACTTCATCAATCTGGTACCCGGCTTGTACAATATTTTCGTTCAGGATACCAATAACTGCATTTTCACTGATACAGTGAGAATTATCATCAACGAACTCAATATGATGATTACTAAGGAGGATATATCCTGTTTTGGTGAACAGGATGGTTCCTTCTTAATAAGCGCATTAAACGGCGTTCCTCCGTATCAGTTAATTCTCGGCCCCGATACATTTCCGCCAAGCAATGAAGGCACCTATGCTTTCAGATCAATGCCTGCAGGGTCATATCCGTTCAAAATTGAAGATTCAGAAGGTAGATTTTATATCGATACCATTATTATCATTGAACCAGAAGATATATTAATTAATGAGATCATTACAAGTCCTCAATGTTCACGCAATACAAACGACGGATCTATAGTACTCAACATTACAGGCGGTAACGGAGGTTACAGGTACTTCTGGTCGAACGGATCAGTATCAAAAGACCTTGTAGATATTGATGAAGGCGTTTATAGTGTAAGGGTTGAAGACTCCAAAGGCTGTTCAAAAACCGAAAACTATAACGTTCTTGCAATGTATTATGCCATAGCTGATGCAGGCTGGGATACTACTATCTGTTATGGTGAGGCATATTTCCTGAACGGTTCAACCTGGAGTTTTGACAGTGTAAGATGGACATCATCTAATGCCATTAGCAATCCCACAATACCTAATCCATATTCTTTCATTACTTCGAGGACAGAATTTATCTATACTGTTTACTATCATTCCTGCTGGGATAAGGATACTGTTGTTATAGATGTTCATCCGCTTACAGGGATTAACATAATTGATTCAGCAGGTATGTTAACCTTTGATACAACCTTATTCCTCTTGTCAGGTCAAACTGTTACACTCACTACTGACAATCAATTCTCTTATTACAGATGGAGTCCTTCGCAATATGTTCTCGGAGGAGATACAACAAGAAGATCAATTACCATTGATCCTGCCCAGAGCATAACCTATACCGTCCGCGGCTATAATATCTATGGTTGTGTCGAAAGAGACACTGTAAGGGTTGTTATTGCCCAGCCAATTTCAGAAATATATTCAGGGTTCACACCTAACGGCGATGGCGTTAACGATAAGTGGGTAATACCTCATGCAATTGAGTATGGCGATAAAATAGAAGTACAAATCTTCAATCGCTGGGGTGAAAGAATATACCACTCACGAGGCTATGGTGGCGAAAAGGAATGGGATGGTACTTTCAAAGGAAAACCATTACCTGTTGCAACCTATTACTATATCATCACAGTTGATGACCAAAATACCAAACCATTTACAGGAACTGTAACAATTATAAGGTAACATGAAAAAACGAATATTTACAGGAATATTACTCCTTTCAATTACCGGAGTATTTCTATGCGGCCAGCAGAGGCCACTAACCACACTGTTCATGACTAATCCGTTCATTATCAACCCCGCATTAGCCGGAACACACAATTATTTTCAGGTATTTTCGAATAACCGTTTTCAATGGATTGGTTTTACCGATGCCCCAATCACCAATACATTGTCTGTTTACGGACCAGTAGTCAAATATCCTATGGGCTGGGGCGCTTCACTCTCTTATGATGTTACCGGGCCAATAAGTATAGGAAGCCTATACGGAGCTTACGGCTATAATTATACGTTAAATGAAGACATGAAAATTTCTGCAGGTCTTAACCTCGGGATTATGCAATATAAAGTTGATTTTACAAAAATAACTTTTGAAAATCCTGATGATCAGCTTATTAACAGTACCGACCTTCGTGAAACGGCCTACCTGCCTGATGCCACATTAGGGTTCTATTTTTACTCATCAACGTATTATGCGGGGTTAGTCGTTAACCACCTGTTTAATAATAAAATAAAAATCGGAGCTGACCCTACAGGGAAAAGCCGTCTGAGAAGCCATTTCTACCTTAATGCAGGTTATAAATATTATATCAACCGCGAATGGGCAGTTGAACCCTGCCTGGTTCTTAAAAAAGTATTTCCTGCCCCATTTCAGCTTGATATCAATGCCCGCGCATGGTACCGTAATATGTTGTGGGGAGGAATTTCTTACCGCACCCAGGAAGCTTTATCCATCCTTTTGGGGTATGTATATGATAAAAAAATTTATATAGGTTATTCATATGATATTGTTTTAAATCCATTAATTTCGCATAACTTTGGCACACATGAAATTATGTTAGGATACAGGTTTAATGCTATCAAAGATTAACAAGGAATATATACACTTATTTGCCAAACGGTTACTAATATTAGTAACCGTTATTTTATTTTCAGATTCGTGCCATGTTTTTCATAAAAAATATATCATCCCTGAAAAGAAGCTGATTCAGGTTCTTGTAGATATTCATATTGCCGATGCTATTGCCATGATTGTGCCTTATTCAGACCCGGAAAATGTTCCCGATTCAGCTCAGGTTTACAGCGCTTTATTCAAAAAACATAATATTACCCGTGCCCAATTTGATTCAACAATGGCTTATTATACACGCAAACCTGAAAAATTAACAAAAATCTATACAGAAGTTAATGCAATCCTTAATAAACGTGAATCAGATATTGTTGCAGAAGGCGAAAAACCTGCGGCTGAAAAGAAAATCGTTATCTGGCAGGATAATAAAATTTATATTTTGCCGCAGATGGGGAAAAGAGAAAAAATTGAGATTAATATACCTATAAGTAAGGCAGGCGTTTATACCTTTTCTGCAAAAATTAAAATGTATGACGACGACCAGTCGGTAGCACCTCGTGTTACCTTATTCTTCTGGTATGACAATGGTACGCCCAAAGGCTACCGCGAATACTTTACCAGCACACCTGTCTTAAAAAACGGGCAGGCAGATAATTATTCTGTTTCACGTCAGCTGACCAACCCCAATATCACACATATAAAAGGATTTGTGCTCGACCATTCCAATCCTGACACCCTCTTTGCTAAACACGCCATTGTTTCTGAACTAAAAGTGTTTTACAGGGAATAATCTGATTCAAGCATCAAACCGCAAAATTGGTTATTTTTGTTTGATATTTATTTTAGCAGGACGGATATCATGGTTATTCATTATTTATCCTGACTCTTGATTCTTTTATCTTGATTCTATAATTTGTCTGAATGAGCACATTTTTATTTGATAGCATCATATTTGGTCCTGTAGTCAGCCGGCGGCTTGGTAATTCTTTGGGTATCAATTTACTACCTGTAAATAAAAAAATATGCAATTTCAACTGTATCTATTGTGAATGCGGACTCACAGGCAATAATCAAACGCACAGCAAGCTGCCCGGACGGTTTGAAGTAAAGGAAGCACTTGAAAAATGGCTTCAGAAGAATCAGAGCATCAGGTATCCGGTTGATTCAATAACCTTCGCGGGCAATGGTGAACCCACTCTACATCCTGAATTCGACAGAATAATTGATGACACTGTTGCTTTACGAAATCAATATTACCCCAGAATAAAAATCGCCGTCTTATCAAACGCTACCACGACCGGCCAAAAAAAGATATTTAATGCCTTGCTTAAAACAGACCTGAATATTTTAAAGCTCGACTCCGGTTTTGAAGAAACCATAAAGGCCATCAATTGTCCGTTGATAAAATTTGATCTTAACGCTATCATTAAATCGCTGAAAGCATTTAACGGCAAACTGATCATACAAACCTTATTTTTTAAAGGAAAAATTAATAATAAAATCTACGATAACACTACTCATGAAGAAATTGAACAATGGCTTGACACTATTGATATTATAAAGCCGGAAAGCATTATGATTTATACTATTGCACGTGATACGCCTTTCAAAGGTCTGAAAAAGGCAGATTACAGAGTACTGAAATCAATAGCCGGAGAGGCAGAAAAAAGAGGGCATAAAGTTCAGATTTCAGCTTAAATAAAAGGCCTTGAAAACACAAAAGTGCATACTCATATGCCCGCTTAACTGGGGTATTGGCCATGCCTCGCGTATGGTCCCCCTAATACAGGCACTAGTTAATTTAAATTACAGGGTTTTGATTGCCGCAAGCGGTAAAAGCCATGAATTACTCAGGCTGACTTTCCCGGAATTGCAATTTATAAATGCGCCGCATCTCTCAGTGACATATTCTGAAAGATGGCCCATGGCGGTCAATATGACCTGTCAATTACCAAAAATATTATTTGGCATTGTTAAAGATTATATATGGCTGAAAAAATTAATTCCAGTCTATAACATTGATCTTGTAATTTCAGATAATCGTTACGGACTATTTAACCGAAAAATTATTTCAATTCTTGTTACCCACCAGATTTATCCTTTAATGCCCAATGGATTAAAATGGGCAGAACCATTTGTTAAAATCGTTATTTCAAAATTTATCAAAGCATTTGACCGCTGCTGGGTGCCCGATTATGAAGATCCTGTAATAAGCCTTACAGGAAGGCTATCACACAGAAATAATATTCTTCGGAACATTTCTTTTATGGGTATTTTATCACGTTTTTGTATGTATCGGGAATCCAAAAAAAATACTTCAGATACCTATGATATTGTGGTAATTTTAAGCGGACCTGAACCACAACGTTCAATACTGGAGAAAATTGCGATTACTCAGTTGAGTAATACAAATTATAAATCAGCTGTAATTTGCGGAATAAACAAATCACCGTATGATTATGAATGTTTTAAAAACATTAATTTTTTTGACCATTTAGATATCTTTCGGTTCAGACAAGTACTGATAAATGCGGGTATTATAATATGCCGGGCGGGATATTCTGCAATAATGGATCTGGCAGAACTCAGACTTAATGCTATACTGATTCCGACTCCCGGACAGCCAGAGCAGGAATATCTTGCCTCATATCTTGAAGAAAAAGGACTGTTTTATCAAATGAAGCAACATGATTTTAATATTGAAAAAGCAATTCAGATTTACCGTTCGGACGCAAAAAAAATAAAGCTCTTGCCTGAAACCGATATAAAAGTGTATTTATCTGATATGGAAATATTATTAACCCAAGTACGATGAATAAACAAATTTATCCAGGCGAATAAAAATTATTGTCGGAGGAAATTATATCATCATCAGAAAATAGACGATAAATAAACCTATGAGATATCCCGAATAAACCTGAGCTGAAGAATGAGCATTTAGCTTAAGCCTGGCACTTCCGGCAATCCCAGAGATCAGAAATAATATTAATAAATACAACATCAAATCAGCACCGAGTTTTTTGGACAAAATAATAACCAGGCCTGAAAGGCCTCCCAATCCTGCCATATGAGCGCTAATTTGCCAGAAATGCGAAATGACAATAAGGATTAACAAAACTATGCAGGATGAAAAAATGAACCTACCGTATAACTGGCTAACAGGTAAACGCTTAATAAGTAAATAGGCAGCAATATAGGAAATGAAAGTAATGTAAAGCGGTAGAAGGCGCTCATGACGACGGGTTATTTCAATATTGCGAATGACTTTAAAATATAAATATAAAGGGATCATGCAAACCGGTATTACAAATGTTAGTGTAGCAACAATAAGGTAAATAAGATTCTTTATATTTTCATTCAGGTCGGCTACGTAAGTGCCTGAATGTGTAAGTAAGAAAATACCGGCTATCGGAGCCAATAAAGGATGCAGGATGTAAGAAATTACTCTGGCTGTTCTATTCATTTGTATCAGTAATTGTATCAGAACCTGCAAATATAACTACAATTCTTTTCTCATGCGGGCAACAGGTATATTTAATTGCTCACGGTATTTGGCGACTGTCCGCCGGGCAATATGATAGCCTTTTTCTTTTAGAATTTCGGTAAGCTTTTCATCAGTAAGAGGATGCCGTTTGTCTTCATTATCAATACAATCCTGTA
The DNA here is from genome assembly GCA_029268165.1 of Bacteroidota bacterium. Lineage (GTDB taxonomy): Bacteria > Bacteroidota > Bacteroidia > Bacteroidales > UBA10428 > UBA5072. The sequence continues at coordinate 1,271 of JAJUGM010000076.1, read as the reverse complement.
ATATTTTTTTTATTTCCCTTGTAGATACTTCTTCTCCTGATTCGGTCTGCAGTCCTTCAGAAAAAAAGTATTTTACCGGATAAATACCAAAATTGGTTTGAATATATTTGCTGTTAGCAACACGTGAAATTGTCGATATATCTAAACCTGTCATATCGGCAATGTCTTTTAGAATCATTGGTTTAAGCTTTGTTTCATCCCCATCAATAAAAAATTCGCGCTGAAAATTAACAATGGCGTTCATAGTAATCATAAGTGTATTTTGCCTTTGTTTTATAGCATCAATAAACCAGCGGGCCGAATCAAGTTTTTGTTTTACAAATGAAAGCGCTTCTCTTTGTTCTTTAGACTGACTGCCATGATTATGATGAAAATGATGCAGCATGTCGGTATATGTTTTGCTTACCCTTAAATCAGGAATATTTTTAGCATTTAGAGACAATCTTAAATCACCCTCATCATTTTCAAGAATAAAATCAGGCACTATTTGCGCAGTATCTTTATTCTGCGGGTCACTATATGCGCTTCCCGGCTTAGGGTTGAGTTTCAGTATTTCATCGAGTGCTCTTTTCAGTTCGTCATCACTAATATTAAGCCGCACTTTAATCTTATCGTAATGCTTACGGGTAAACTCATTAAAATAATCCTCCAGTATCATATGAGCTAATTTAATGTCAGGATCTTCCAAATCTTTCACCCTGATCTGCAAAAGAAGGCATTCCTGTAAATTTCTTGCGCCGGTCCCTGGTGGTTCAAAATCCTGTACGATCTTTAAAATTTCCAGTAACTCTTCTTCTGTTGTTTCAATATTGAGAGCAAAAGCAACATCATCAACAATATTTTCAAGTTTCCGTCTTAAGTATCCATCATCATCAATGTTCCCTATTATGTATAGCGCAAGCAGGTGTTTTTTTTCATCAAGACTTCTCAAACCCAGTTGGTTTTCAAGGTAGTCGTGATATGTAGAACCAACTGAAAAAGGAATCTCCTCGCGCTTATCATCTTTTGAATAATTATTTGCAGATATTTTGTAATAAGGTATTTCATCATCCTGCATATAATCTTCAATAGTGAATTCTTCCTTGTCTTTGTCTTTGGGGTCTGACGATACATCTTCGGACTGGCCTATTTCTTCTGTTTCTTCAATGTTCCCTTCTTCCAGAACCGGATTTTCCTCCATTTCTTTTTTAATTCTCTGTTCAAGAAGCATAGTAGGTATTTCCAGCAGCTTTATCATCTGAATCTGCTGCGGAGAAAGTTTTTGTACCAGT
>JAJUGM010000075.1 GCA_029268165.1 Bacteroidota bacterium | reverse complement strand
TGACAGTATTAAACCCTTAATAGAGAAATACATTGCAAGTCTTCCGTCACTCCGAAGAACTGAAAAATGGCAGGATATGGGCATCAGGGCTCCCGTCACAGCCATTGATACTTCCATTAATAAAGGAAGTGACCCCAAAAGCATAGTCGCTCTTTATTTAGAGTCGAATACAACCTGGATGCCCGAAGACGCCTATATGTTTGACGTGCTGAAATCATTGCTTCAGTTGCGTTACATTGACGTTCTGCGTGAAGAAATGAGCGGGGTGTATGGGTTTGATATTGACCTCAATCTTATTAGCGTACCTTTCGAGCATTATGAATTTACCCTTTATATTCCGTGTTCTCCTGAAAATACTGACAAACTTACCCGAGCAGCTCTTGATGAAATCATTAAAATTCAGAATGAAGGCGTCAGAAATGAGGACATTCTGAAGGTTAAGGAGACCGAGCGGAGAGAAAAGGAAAAAGAAATGAAAGAAAACGGGCCATGGATAGGTAAGCTGGTAGAAATATACCGTAATAATGACCCCGGCATAATAACACAATATCAAGCACGCATTGACAACATTTCTTCTGAAGAAATACAAAGAATAGCCCGCAAGATTAACATTAACAAATATGTCAGGGTGGTTTTATACCCCGAGAAAAAAGTGAATTAAATGGTGATTTTCATTATATCACTCTGATTAACATATTAATATAATGTGGCCGTTGGCATTCTTGTTAACTGACGACTAACAGCTATTTTTATTTTAAACCAAGGTTTTTAAGCGCTGCTGAAAAATTATTGCTGACATTTTCACTATCCAGAACTGAATTGTCAGGCTGGGCTGTAAAGAACGGAATGTTAAAGCAGAAACGAGCTCCTGGTGAATATTCTTTATCAAGCCAGATGCGGCCACCAAGGCATTCAACAATGCCCTTTGAAATGGCAAGGCCCAGCCCTGTCCCGCCGTAATTTCGTTTGAATATTTCTTCACTCTGGATAAACCGCTTAAAAATTTTTTCATGCATTTCGCTTCTGATGCCAATGCCTGTGTCTTCGACAAAGAATTCTATCATATCATTCACCACAGAATATCCGAATGTTATTGTTCCTTGATCAGTAAATTTTATGGCATTTTTTAAAAGGTTATTTAATATTTGCTGAAGTCTGCCCGGATCAGTGTAAATTCTGTCTGCGCCATCATCAAGTCCGTAAACACAGTTAATGATAATAGCTTCGCCTTTTTCTGCCCTATTATAATTGATGAAAAATTCAAAAGTATCTTTCAACAAATTATTCAAATAAAAATAAGTCTTATTTACTTTGATCTGATTGGCTTCAATCATCGATATATCAAGAATATCGTCAATAATTTTCAACAATTGTTGCCCGCTGTTATAAATAATGTCATAATACCTCTTGCGCTTTTCTTCCGGAATCTCCTGGCTTTTAAGTAAATCGCTGAATCCAAGAATCCCGTTTAAAGGCGTGCGTATCTCGTGTGACATGTTGGCCAGAAAAAGTGTCTTCAACCGGTCAGCCTCTTCTGCCCTGACAAGGGCTTTTTTGAGCTCACGTTCAAACCTGATGCGCACTTCAATTTCATTCTTAAGTTGGATGTTTGTTTCAGATAACTCCTGGGTCCGTTCTTCAACTTTCTGATTAAGGGTTAAATTCAGTTTTTCAAGCTCACGGCTGCTAATGAAGGTGCGGAACCGTGTGCCATAAATTAATCTTGAAGTAATAAATGCAATAAATATAAGAATAAAAACAGTATAATACTGATTAACAATAGATTCGAATGATACATGCATTAGATAAACGGATATAGCTAATCCTGCCATACTAATTATTAGCAGAAGCAAAAAGTATAAGGCAGGTACAATAAACAACGTGGATGCCGAAAAAACACCTATCAGATAGGTAGGTAATCCGTTAGCGGTTTCTGATTCGATACCACCAATTCCTGCCGACCAGAATAAATGTGAAAAAATATAAAAAGCCATTAATATTTTGTGATAAGGGCGCAGGTCAGCAGGTGTTTTTGGTTGCTGCAAATGCGTAACGTAAAACATCAATAACGCAACAGTAGCCATATATACATCAAAATGCCGGACTGCCAGCACCTGCTTATCAGACCACATACTGGTGAGCACAAAGTCAAATAAGATTTGTAATGCGCTGAAAGGTATCAGAAAATATAGCCAGTAGCGAAGGCGCTGGTAATTGAGAATACATGAATCATTGGTAAACTCCTTAATATACGATTTTTTTAAATGCCCAAACTGATGATCAGCATTAACCGAGAAAACCTTATTAGCAATACCGGATAACATTTTCTCTGCCCCAGGTTAGTAATTCCTTATCCACTAATTTACAAAATATGCGAGATTTATATTTATTTTACGTGGAAAATTTATTGAAGGTTATATGAAAAATGAAATAATTCATCATTATTTGGTTTTTCGTGAAACTTTTTTTTAATATGTTTGTTTAATTTATTAAATTTATTACTGTTTGTTTGTAAAATGGATAAACGAACGTTTATAAAAACTGGTTTGATTGGAGTAGCAGCTTTTTATGCATCAGGCTTTACTGCAAAGGGTTTAAACCCTTTGTATTCTTTAAAACCGAGGAAAAATAAGGATGGTTTTATTCAGCCACCTCTCCCTTATGCTTTTGATGCTCTTGAGCCATATATTGATACCGAAACAATGAAAATTCATTATTCAAAACTCCACGCTGCCTATACCATGAAATTTAATGATATTACAAGGCAACTGGGTATCAGTAGTAAACCGGCAAGGGAGATTCTATCTGAAGTTTCGAAATATACAGAATTATTAAGAAATAACGGAGGGGGTTATTTGAATCATTTATTATTCTGGAATGTGCTTTCACCCAACGGGGGTGGGATGCCTGAAGGCAAACTGCATGATGCAATAATTGGCTCATTTGGTTCATTTGATAACTTTAAAAGTCAGTTTGACACAGCAGCCCGTAGCGTATTTGGCTCTGGCTGGGCATGGCTGATATTTTCCGAAGGCAAACTTAAGATCACTGCCACGCAGGATCAGGATAATCCGATTATGGATATTTCAAAAGACAAAGGTTTTCCCATACTTTGCCTTGATGTATGGGAACATGCATATTACCTGAAATATCAGAACAGACGAACAGACTATATTAATGCATTCTGGAACATTGTTAACTGGGATTTTGCATCCAAACGTTATGACCTCGCTTTGAGAAGAAAAATGGCATAAGAGCCATCGGATATACTGAATGTTAGATTTTTGACTTATTTAGTCCTTTATCTTATATCTTGCATCGGGTTAAATATATCATCAGTTAATTTTCTTCTGTTATCCAATGACTTTCTCTGAGATCCATAATACGTTATCCGGTATCTTTAATAATAATTAAAGAATTACATTTGCTTTCCTAAAAGCTTGCTGTCCAGCACAGCGTCTATTCTTTTTAAATCCCTCAAAGGGCCTGAAAAAATAATAGGTTTTACCGATTTAAAGATTTCTATTGTATCTTCTCCAAGCATAACCACACGTGCAAAACGAGACTTCCGTTTATACACAATCTTTTCGTCGTCCTCGCTCATTTTGCCGTAATTTAACGCTTCCATACTTTTTTCAATATCTTCGCGGTTGTCCTCAAAGGTGCCGTTAATATACCTTTCTTTTTTACGGAAATTAATCAGCGGATAAATAAAAGCATAGATAAAAACCAGTATCAGAACTAATCGTATATTTTTGCTTCCCGACAAGGCCTCAAAGGTATCCCTGAAAGAGATTCCGCTTTTGAGCCATGGATAAACAAACAGTAATAAGAAAAACAGCACCAGTATAAATAAAAGGAATTTTACAAATCTTCTTAAATAATCTTTCATTTTTATAGCATTTTATTGATTTGATTTTTATTTAAAATTAAACATTAAAATAAAATACTTAATTAAAAATTTTGAAAATTATTAAAATAAATTTATATTTGACCAAAATTTGACCAACAGTCATATATTAAATATGGGTATAATTGAAAGAAAAGAACGCGAAAAAGAGCAGCGGAGAAATGATATTCTTGACGCAGCTGAAAAAGTGTTTTTTAAGGTTGGTTTTGAAAATGCAACCATGGATGAAGTGGCTGAAATGGCTGAACTGAGTAAGGGGACACTTTATCTTTACTTCAGCAGCAAAGAAGACCTTTATTATGCCATTAGTATCCGCGCATTGCAGGTATTACGGCAATTGTTTGAGAAAACTGTTCCTGCCGGGGCCCCTGTGCTTGACAAAATCATCGCCATAGGGAAAGCTTTTGTACAGTTTGCCAGGGAAAAATCGGATTACTTCAAAACACTGGTTTATTTCAGCTCATTGCCTGATTGCCATGAAGCAATAGACCGTTATGAAAAGCTTTGCGAAGAGAAAGCCGACCCTATGTCATTTTTCATTCAGGTTTTACAGCAGGGTATTGATGAGGGGAAACTTCGTTCCGACATACCCGCATTGCAACTGGCGCATATACTATGGACACAAACTACAGGCATTCTGAATCTTGCCGCTACCAAGAACATTCATTTTGACCTTAAAGACTGTTCTGAAGATGATTTAATCAATAATCATATTGAAATTATTAAAAACGGAATTCTTAAAAAAGGATAAACCAATGGGAAGACTAAATCTGATTTTTGTATTTTTTTTATTTGCGTTGAAAATATGCGGTCAGAATGTAATACTTGAACAGTATATCAAAGAAGGGCTTGAGCATAATCTGGCACTTCAGCAGAAACTCGACAATTATGAAAAAAGCCTTGCAGTGTTGCAGGAAGCAAAAGGCATGTTTTATCCTTCGGTCAGCTTGAATGCCCGTTATACTGTGGCGCAGGGCGGACGAATCATTGAATTTCCGGTAGGCGATCTGCTTAACCCGGTTTATCAAACCCTTAATCAACTTACAGCCAGTGACAGATTTTCTGTTTTGGAAAATCAGGAGTTCCCTTTTTACAGGCCGCATGAACAGGAGACCAAAATTGTAGTGGTGCAACCTATCATTAATACACAGGTTTATTTTAATAAAAAAATACAGCAGGAATTATCAGCCACAGGCAAGACTGATGTGGAAGTTTACAAAGGGCATCTGATAAAGGAAATCAAAGCAGGATATTATAATTATTTGAAAGCGCAACGGTTACATGCATTACTTATTGACACCCGGAAACTGGTTGAAGAAAATATCAGGGTTAATGAGTCGCTCTATGCTAATGATAAAGTTACCATTGATGCGGTATTAAGGGCACAGGCTGAATTAAGCAAACTTGAAACCCAGATTGCCGAAGCAGAGAAAATGGTTAAAATTTCGGCTGCATATTTTAATTTTCTGTTAAACCGTCCGCATGAAACGGAGATAATTATTGATACTATAGTTGAATCAGATATCTGGCTTTTTACCGAGGAAGAAACCGTATCACAAGCCGGTACGAATCGGAGTGAATTGTATATGTTGCAGCAGTATTCACGTGCGGCCGAACTAAATTACAAAATGAACCAGAATAACCGTTTGCCATCATTGCTGGGAATGGCAGAATACGGCTTTCAGGGAGAGCAATATCAGTTTAATGCTCAGAATGACTATATGATGGCTTCCCTTGTGCTTCGGTGGAATATTTTCAGCGGTTTTCAGAATAACGCGAAGATTAAGGAAGCCAGAATTCAGAAAAGTATGATTGAGAAGCAGTATGAGGAAACGAAATCGAAAATTGAACTTGAAGCCCGTCAGGCATGGTATGATATGCAGGCTTCGGTTAAAGCCATTGAAGCGTCAAGAAAACAAGCTGAGGCGCTGAAAAAGGCATTTGATATTATCAGCAAAAAATATCAGGAGGGTCAGGCAAGCCTTATTGAGTTTATTGATGCCCGGACTATGATGACCAATGCTGAGGAAAACCTGATTATAAACCGGTATGATTACCTGATAAAAAAAGCTGAACTGGAAAGAGTTACCAATAATACTCCATTACCTGAACCAAAACAATAAAAATAAAATCATGAGCAAAAAATATTTTTTTATAGTGATACCTTGCGTGCTAATTTTGGGTGGATGTAAAACCAGAGAAACATTAATACAACCAAGTGCTACCGTTTCTGTTAAGGTTTCAGAAGTGAAATCTACTGTTTTTCACTATGTTGTTCGTTCAGCAGGAAGGTTGTCAACAAGCAAGGAACAGAAACTGAGTTTTAAAACAGGTGGTATAATACGTAATATTTATGTCAGTGAGGGACAATCAGTAAACCATGGTGATGTACTTGCCAGTCTCGACCTGTCTGAAATCCGTTCGCAGGTAAATCAGGCAAGAGACGCCCTGGATAAGGCTGAGCGCGATTACAAAAGGGTGCTTAATTTGTACAATGACAGTGTGGCAACTCTTGAACAACTGCAAAATGCTCAAACCATGATGCAGATTGCAAGGTCGAATTACGAAATAGCATCTTTTAATCTTCAGCATTCAACCATCATTGCCCCAGCAAAGGGCAGAATATTAAAAATTCTCATGGAAGAGCACGAAATTGCCGGACCAGGCTATCCGGTTCTGCTTTTTGGTTCTACTGAAGGTCACTGGGTTATCCGAATCAGTGTTACCGACCGCGACAGGGTAAATCTTACCATGAATGACACTGCTTTGGTGAAATTAGATGCTTTTCCTTCAAGAGATTTCAAGGCAAGGATCTCAGAACTCGCTGACATGGCCGATCCGTTTACAGGTACCTTTGAGGTTGAACTTATGCTTGATGATGTGGGCAACTATATGTTATTAACCGGCATGATAGCCCGGGTGGAAATATTTACAAATAACGGCAGGAATTTAACAGTCATACCTGTTGAAGCGCTGTTTCAGGCTTCAGGCGATACAGGATATGTATATGAGGTTGTAAATGGAAAACCTGTGAAAAGAATGGTTACTTTATTTGAGATAGCGCAAAATGAAGTATTGGTTTCATCAGGCATTAAACCAGGGTCGTATGTGGTTACCGAAAATGTCCATGCACTGTCAGACAACACGAAAATTACGGTTATTCCATGATGAATTACATAGGCTGCATTTACCTGATATTTTACTTTAAAAATTTTAAGTATGAAACTACCCAGGATTGCCATAGATAATTACCAGTTTACCATTATGATATTTATTATGCTTGCATTTGCAGGCATTGTATCCTATTTAAATATGCCACGAACTGAAAATCCCTCCATTCAAGTTCCTGGAGCATCTGTCGTTGTTATATACCCCGGCGCAAGCCCCAAAGATCTTGAAGAACTAATAGCCATACCGCTTGAAGAAGCAATTAACGAACTCGATGATATCAAAAGTATAGAAACATCTATTCGTGACGGAGTTGTTAGTGTTGGTGTTGAGTTTGTTTTTGGCACTGATGCAAAGGAAAAGTATGATGAGGTTGTTACAATTGTTAATGCAACAAGGAACAAATTACCTGATGACATTTATTCAATTGAAACCATACGATGGAGTACTGCTGATGTCAATATAATGCAACTGGCGTTTGTTTCTGATTTAGCAGATTATTCAGTAATGAAAAAAACAGCAGACGGGCTGAAAAAGGAAATTGAAAGAATTGAAGGCATTCGTAAGGTGGAAGTCCTTGCTTGCCCTGAACAGGAGATCAATATCTCGCTTGATGCTGAAAAAATGGCACTGATGAATATTACGATTGATCAGGTAGCTGCAGCTATTAAAGCATCCAATACAAAAATTCCCGGAGGATCGCTGGTGCTCGGGAGTAGAAATTTCAGCATGAAATCAAATGCTGTATATGACAACCTGAAGGATATTGAAAATACTGTAGTTCAGTCATACAACGGACAACTGGTTTATTTGCGTCATATTGCAACCGTGAGGCTTGAAGACAAAGAACAGAACTATATCGGTCGGTTGAATGGCAGAAGGGCTATATTTCTGGCTGCCCAGCAAAAGGAAGATCTGAATCTGTTTGACATTATGAAACGGGTAAAAAATGTTACTTCAGATTATAGTAAAAAATTGCCAAAAAGTATTGAACTAAGATGGGTTTTTGACCAGTCATATTTTGTCAATAATCGCATTAACGGATTTTTGTCGAACCTGCTTCAGGGAATTGTACTCGTCGGATTAATGATATTACTTAGCATGGGTATCAGGTCGTCGTTGTTAACCATGCTAGCTTTACCGCTTTCAATTGTCATAGGTTTCTGGATATTACATGTTTCAGGATTTGGTTTACAACAGATTTCAATTGCCGGGTTAATTGTAGCGCTTGGCATGCTTGTTGATAATTCCATTGTAGTTGTGCAGAATATTAACCGCTTTTTGGGTATGGGTTACAACAAACGTGAGGCTGCTATTAAAGCAACGGAACAAATTGGTTGGCCGGTTGTAAGCTCAACATTGACAACAGTTGCTGCCTTTATACCCATTATTTTAATGAAGGATGAGGCAGGTGAATTCATAAAAAGCCTGCCAGTTGCAATAATTGCAACCCTCATGGCTTCATTGTTCATTGCCCTTACACTGACGCCTTTTCTGGCGAGCAAAATTTTTAAACAACCTGAAGATGAGGAGCATGCCACTGGATTTTTGCGTTGGATACACTGGACAATAGAAAACCCGTATAATAAAATACTAACCATTGCCCTGAGAAAAAAAACCAATACATTAATCCTGGCTACGGCAGTTTTTATCCTTTCCGTTTTTGTTTTTTTTGAATTTGTGGGCGTAAGTTTTTTCCCCAAAGCTGAACAACCTCATTTTTTAATCCGCATCAATCTGCCTGAAGGCACACATATATCCAAATCTGATAAGTCAGCCCGGTTTGTGGAAGGAATTCTTGATACCCTACCTGATGTAGTGCATTATACCACCAATGTCGGACATGGAAATCCGCGCATTTATTACAATACCTTTGAAAAAAATTTTGCCGAAAACTATGCTGAGTTTTATGTCAGGCTTAAAAAATACGATGCTGAGAAATTTGACCTGTTGATTAACCGTTTGCGGAAAATATTCGCAACATATCCCGAAGGTGAGATTATTATAAAGGAATTTGAGCAGGGTACGCCTGTTCTTGCACCGGTTGTTGTTACAGTAAGAGGAGATAATTTTGACAGCATTAAATCAGCTTCAATAGTAATAGAAAACTATCTGAAAAAAATACCTGGTGTTATTAATTGTGAAAACGAACTTAATAAAATTAAAAGTGACTTACAATTCACTATAAATAAAGACAAAGCAAGTTATTTTGGCGTGCCTTCAGTTGAAATTGACCGTACATTACGTACCCTTACGGGCGGAGCTTCTATATCATCTTTCAGAGACAAGGACGGAAAAGAATTTGATATTACACTCCGGATGCAGAAAAATGGCCGGGTTGAACTTAATGATTTGAAAAAGATTTATGTAAGATCAGTCACCGACAGGCAGATTCCACTATTTCAGCTGGCTGATTTGAGCTTTCAGCAATCTCCGAGCCTTATTACCCGTAAGAATCTTCAGCGATCAGCAAATATTACTGCTGACTTTATGAGAGGATATACCCTTGATGATGTCTTGAAGCCATTAACTGAATTCCTTGATAATTATACTTTTCCGGAAGGAGTTGCTTACTCGGTTGCCGGCGAACTTGAAAACAGGCAAAAGTCGTTTGGAGGAATGACAGAAGCCATTATAATAGCTATGCTGGTTATTTTTGCAATTCTAGTTGTTCAGTTCAGATCATTCAAACAACCGTTTATTATTTTTGTTACAATACCGCTTGCACTTATTGGCGCTGTTTGGGCTTTATTTATCACCGGCAATACTTTTTCATTTACAGCATTTATCGGTTTAATCAGTTTGGTTGGAATAGTTGTTAACAATGCCATTATACTTGTTGACTACAGCAATAAACTTGTAACCGAAGGGAAAGACATTACCGAAGCTGTTAAAGAGTCAGCTAAAACAAGGTTCACACCTATAATACTGACCTCATTTACCACTATTGGTGGTTTGTTGCCATTAACATTTGGCGGTGGTACTCTGTGGGCTCCTTTGGCCTGGTGCATCATAGGCGGATTGTTTACCTCCACTATGCTAACCCTGATTATCATACCTATAATTTATATTATGGTATCTAAAAAGTAGTAAAAACACTAAACCCAAAGGATTATTGGCGATGTATTTTTCATATATAATTCATATCCGGGGTATTTTTTGATCATTCTATTATCCATCATAGGTGCGCTAATGTATGTAAACATAAGGATTATAAACAAGGGGCCTGGTAACGTAAACCAATAAAAATGTTCTCCTGAAAAAGAAAAAATAAAAAGGCCTGTCCAGAATGTAATTTCCCCGAAATAATTTGGATGCCTGGAATATTTCCAAAGGCCTGAAGTAAGAAAAGCTTTTTGGGTATTGTTTTTTTTAAACATAGAAAGTTGCCTGTCGGCTATCCATTCAATCATAATTCCGGATAGAGTGATGCAAATGGCAGCAAAGTCTGTTATTCCAATGCGTTTTGAAATAAGGCACATAGCAGGATAGATACTTAAACAACCGGCAAACACAATAAGCGTTGGGAAAAGGTGAAATCCAAAAAAACTAATTATCCAGTATTTTGTTGTTGAATTCATACGGAAAGTTGAATATCGCCAATCTTCATCATGAATACCTTTCCATCGGCGCAGCCAGTTGTAGGTAACGTGAGTTCGGGCATTAATTAACAGGTTGTTAATAACTTAAATATTTTAATAGTAAAGAAAAGGGAACTTAGGGTTAAAAAC
>JAJUGM010000074.1 GCA_029268165.1 Bacteroidota bacterium | reverse complement strand
TGCATATTCAATATGAAAAATATATATAATACATTATTAACAATTATTGTTGGAATATTTGGATTATATTCCTGTACCGACCTCGAACCTGAAGTATTCACTGAAATAAGTGAGCAGACATTTTTTAAAACCGAGGAGCAGGTTCTGTCTACTGCAGGGCCGGCTTATTCAAGCCTTAATGTAATTACTGCCCCGGAAGGAATATGGGGGCTTAATGTGCTTACTACCGATGAATTATTAATTCCAACAAGGGGAATACACTGGTATAATGCAGGCATGTATCACCGTTTTCATCGTCATCAGTGGACAGCCAAGGAAGGACCTGTTAACAATGCTTGGCGATGTCTCTATGCCGGAGTTAACAATTGCAACAGGGCAATCTTCTTATGTGATCAGGTTGAAGAGCAAACACCCGCATTGATCTCTATTAAAAATGAACTTGCTGCGTTGCGGGCGTTTTTTATGTTTCTTGCCATGGATATGTATGGAGGTGTTCCTATTGTTGACAGGTATGATGTTCCCGAGGATTATGCTCCATATAGGAATACAAGAGCCGAAGTATTTAATTTTATTGATTCAACATTAAAAGAAAGTGTGAAAGTATTAAACGCTGCCAAAGATAAGACAACTTATGGCCGCTTTCATAAATGGTCAGCTTATACATTACTGGCTAAGCTTTATTTAAATGCTCAGGTGTATATTGGGACACCTATGTGGGATGAGGCAATAGCAGCATGTGATTCAGTCATCGCGTCAGGTTTATATACCTTGAATACTGATTACTTCAAAAATTTTGCCATTAACAACGATCAGGAACTATCCGAGAACATTTTTGTAGTACCATTCACCGATGTTAATGCTCCTGTATGGGGTGATGCAGTATTTCCTGTTCCCCGAATGTTTCAGCATAATTTCTGGACAATCCATTTTGTGGGTAATGAGGTATTTGGTATGACACAGGGAGGCTGGGACGGAATGTGTGCTGTGCCCTCTTTCTATAAATCATACGACTCAACTGATATTCGCAGAAATGCATGGCTTGTAGGTATTCAGATTTCAAAAACGGGTGATACACTGAGGTGCAACCAGGAGAAACAGGGACAGGTGCTGGAATATACCGTGGATGTTACTGATCTGGAAGCCTCTTATGAGAACGAAGGCGCAAGGTTAGTAAAATACGATTATACCAATGCACAAAACAACCAGCTTGCTAATGACTGGGTAATATTCAGATACGCCGATGTGCTGCTGATGAAAGCCGAAGCAATCATGAGAAAAAACGGAGGAATGGCTGCACAGGAAGCAGTCGATCTTGTGAATCAGTTAAGAACACGTGCATTTCCGGGCAATGCAACAAAATTATATACAACTGCAAATCTAACACTCGATGCTTTGTTGGCTGAAAGGGGCTGGGAACTGGTTAGTGAAGGCTGGCGCCGAAATGATCTGATTCGTTTCGGAAAATATAATGATCCACTCGATTTCAGGCCGGTTGCTGCATCAGAAATATACAACATTTTCCCTATTCCGCAGGATCAGATTAACGCTAACCCGAATCTTATACAAAACCCGGGTTATTGATATATAAAAACCAGATTAGTCATTAGGATGAAGCCGACTAGTGGCTAATCTGGGTTTAATTTTTCCTTTAATGGTCCCCTATACCGTCTTTTATGATTATTTCTTTTCATTAAGCATGTTTCTGAGAAAATAAGGCTTATTTCCTTTCCATGGTTTGGAACAGATATCAATATCGCCGTCGCCGTCAACATCCGCTGCTACAGCATCAATGCATTCAATTTCAGTTAGCACTTCATGCCTTATCCACTGGTCATTGATGCCGTCAACATTTTCCCAAATAAAACAACGTTTGCTTAAATCCCCTGTCATAGGGCCACCTCCTGAAAAAATATCCAGATCGCCATCATTATCAAAATCGGCCACGCACAAACTATGCAAATCCTGCTTGGTATCAAAATCAATTTTATGAGTAAACCAGTTGATCCCTTTCCCATCTTTATTGGCATGCCATGCAATCTTACCATTTGAAATGTTACATTCTGTCTGAATAATGTCATTATCGCCGTCTTTATCAAAATCAACAGCATATATCCGCGATGAATAAGCGTATGGGCCTGTGCTTTGTACAAAACTTATGGTGCGGTGTATACTCCATTTGCTTCCGTCACCCAGCTCATTTTCATACCATACGTTTGACCGCACGATATCCATGTCTCTATCATTATCCATGTCGGTAATACTTAACGGATAAATACCGCCGTTTATTCCATCGCCGATTTTCAGCTTTTTCCATTTTTTTGTAGGATCCGCTGGTATCTGAAACATATACAATCCTTCCTGGGCACTTAATGAAAAAAGTTCCGGTCTGCTGTCATTGTTAATATCTCCAACAATATTATCATAGGCATAAATAGCTCCGTTTTCATAACGAATAAAATTTTCTTCCTTTGGCCTTCCGGTATTTTTATACCATGTTCCTCCGGATACCTGATCAAGCCACCCGTCACCATCAACATCAAAGACTATGCCTCCTCTATCAGTAAATACATTTTCACCGAGTACATGTTTTATCCACTGATCTGGCCCCTGAAATTCAAACCACCATATTGTTCCTGCACTTGAGCCGACAATAAAATCAAGGTCTCCGTCCTTGTCAATGTCAGCAAGAGAAGACTGCCCCAAAAGATCTTCATCAGTTTTCCCGATTTCGTAATACCTGAAGTCAGGAAATTGGGCATTTAGCGTTAGAATGCCTGCTAATCCCCCAAAAAAAATAGTTATTAATAACCTGTTTTTCATATAAAGAATTATTCGTTTGATATACAATATACGAAAAATTGCAGTTATCAGACACAAATTTTGTATTGAATTGTAATAAATCACATATTATATTTAAATCGACAACATAATAATAATTACATGTCTTTAAAAATGTTATTATGTGGTTTGCATACAACACAAAATACCTTTAATTAACTTATGAAAAGAATAGCAATTTTACTTTTGTTGTTTGACTCAATAACACTAAATAGCCAGACTACAATGAAAGGTGTATTGCTGAAAAACAAAATATGGTTTTGCCTCAAAAAATGATACAATTACAGTTAAAGGAGTAATAAACAATGCAAAAACCGGCCCTTACGTTTTAACCGATATATATAAAGAAAAGGGTATTGTTTTATTGAGACTCAATCAACCGGGAGAGGCACTTAAAGCATTTAACAAACTCGAGGAATTGCTGCATAACGAAAATGGCGAATCAAACCAATTGAAATGGTGCCGCTATATGATTCATAAATGTCATTTACTTATCAATGAAAAATACTTAAATCGATAAAAATTAGGGTTATTAAATATTATTTCGTAATTTAATTGATAATAATGCATTCTAAAATTTTTAAATAAATAAGTGTAAATTTTACATTTATTTTGTATATTTGGTATAAATTGATACATGTAAAATTCTATGATAACCCTAACTTCAAAAAACTTATCACGCTTGATAAGCTGTTTAGCATTTATCATCATTTTTTCCGTATTTCCTGGCACGGGTTCAGGTCAGTCACCTTATAAAATATATTACCACACAACCGAAAACGGACTGCCACATAATACCATAACCTATATAACCAAGGACAGTAGGGGATTTTTATGGTTTGGTACGCCAGGTGGTTTATGCCGTTTTGATGGTTATCAGGTAAAAGTTTACAAATCAATTGCTGATAATAAGGTTGTTTTAGGTACTATCACTGCAATATGTGAGGACAATTACGGTAATTTATGGATTGGCAGCAATAAAGGCTTGCTATACTTTGTTTTTGATGAGGAAAAACTGATTGACATAGGCCCGGTTAAGCATGAGATTTTTTCCCTTACAATTAAATCATTATGGTCAGGCAAAAATAAAATATGGATGGCCACAGAAAAAGGAATATGTTTTTTTAATTATAAACTTATAAATAATAAGCCTGAGATAATTACTTCCTCAGTGAAGGAATTTATGAAACAGATTTCCTTCAGTACCATTGCAAATACACCCACTTATGGTCTGTTATTTGGTGCAGTCAGTGGTTTGTATTATTATGACATATCAGAAAAGCAAATTAAACCTGTTGAGCATATTAATGAAATTATTACTGCTTATAGTGCTGATATAAGATCGATATATGAAGCAAAAGACCATTCATTATGGATTGGTACATTTTATGGGCTTTATCATCATCATTATTTGAGTAAAGAAACTGATATATTTCTTCATAGCCCCGATAAAAGTACTACTGTAAGTCATTCCACAATTAGAGCAATTACAGAAGATTCCAAAGGCAACCTGTTAATCGGAAGTCTTGGCGGACTTGATATCTTTGATAGCAATAGTAATACGTTTAAGAGATTTTCGGCCTTAAATCAGGAAGGTTATTATCTGAATAATATATTTGTCAGTGCATTATATACAGATGCGTTTGGAAATGTCTGGGTTGGAACCGATAAGGGAGGGCTTAACCATTATAATGTGTATCAGAAGCCTTTCTATTGTTACGTTCATGATCCGAAAAACAGTAATTCGCTCAGCCATAGTACGGTAAATTCAATATTTGAATATAAAAATGTTCTATGGATTGGCACAGCCGGAGGCGGTTTGAACCGTCTTGACCTGGCATCAGGAAAATTCACGCATTACCGCTATGATTTACATAATCCTAACAGCCTTAGCAGTGATTTTATTAGTACATTATATATTGACAAAAAGGAAAACTTATGGATAGGCACATGGGGTGGTGGTATTTGCCGGATGCAGGCAAATCATCAAAATTTTTTCAACAGGTTTAATACAACAGGTGCGGCTTACAGCCTTACAAATAATTTTATTTCCACAATCGTTGCTTTCAATGATGATTATCTTGCAATAGGTACTGAAGGGGGAATAAATTTTTACAGCCAGAAGTCAGGCCGCTTTTTCTTTGTCAATACGCCTGCTCCTGATGGTTCAAAGATAACTGAGGTAGGATGTTTGCTGAAAGACAGGAATGGCAATCTCTGGGCAGGCAGCAGAAGAGGTTTATTTAAAATAAGTGATATTAATTTTTCCGATTTTGAATTAGTAATAATACCTGATAATATTCAGATATTTAAGGAAACAGATGAAAATACCGGAATAAAAGGTAGTTATATCACTACAATTGTTGAGGCAGATAACGGAATCATCTGGATTGGCACATACGGAAACGGTATTAACAAATGCAATCCCTTAAAATCAGGAAATTACATTTTCAAAAATTATTCTGAAATAAATGGCCTGTGTAATAATTCAGTTTATTGTATTGAAGAGGATAAATCAGGAAACCTATGGATAAGTACGGATAACGGTCTGTCACGGTTTAATCCTGAAACTGAAGAATTTAAAAATTATTATGAAAACGACGGCTTGCTTAGCAGCCAGTTTTACTGGGCTGCATCATATCGTAACAAAGAAGGTAAATTGTTTTTTGGTAATATGACCGGATTGAATTACTTCAATCCTGAAGAGATGATTGATTATCCCTACGTGCCTGAAGTTGTATTTACAGATTTTAAGATTTTCAATGAATCTGTTTCTATAGGACAGAAACAGAACCATTATATACCACTGGCTAAATCAATATCTTCCACCAATGCAGTTAAAATTTCCTATAAGGATAATGTTTTTTCAATAGAATTTGCTGCCCTCAATTATTTTTTACCTGATAAGCTTACCTATGCCTATAAAATGGAAGGTGTTGACAAGGACTGGGTTTATGTGCCTTCATCACGCCGATTTGCAACCTACACCAATTTAAAGGGCGGATCATATCTTTTTCAGGTTAAAGCCATAAACAGTGACGGAATTGCTTCTTATACACCCAAAACATTAATGGTAACTGTTATGCCTCCGTTTTGGGAAACCCTGTGGTTTAAATTATTTCTGGCCTTCTTGCTCGTAATGTCAGTTATTGGTTATGTGAAATACAGAACTCATTATCTTCATGAACAGAAAGAAAAACTCGAACAACTGGTTCAGGAGCGTACGGCAAAAATTGATGAACAGAAGAAAAAGCTGGAATTACAGGCAAACCATTTGATTGAAGTTAACAGGGAACTTGAATTGCATCAAAAACAAGTTGAAGGGCAGAAACAGGAACTTGAGGCCAAAAACAGAAAAATATTGCAGCAAAGGGACGAACTTATTGTACTTAATCGAAAAGTAAGAAACATTAGTCAGCTCAGATTGAGGTTTTTCACAAATATTTCACATGAATTCAGGACTCCATTGACACTCATTTTAGGCCCGCTTGAAACATTAAGCAGTTTGATAAAGCCTGATACAGAGGCCGGACAATTAATACATACGATCAGGAAAAATGCCGACAGGTTACTGCATTTGATTAACCAGCTTATGCTTTTCCGTCGGCTTGAAGAAGGTAAAATGAAAATTCAGGTTGCTCGTAAAGATATTGTAAAATTCATCGATCATCTTGTTCATTCCTTTGATGATTTGGCCAGACAAAAAAATATAAGCTATAACTTATATCTAGCGGTACCACCCGCTGAAACATGGTTTGATGAGGAAAAACTGGAAATAGTTTTGTATAATCTCATTTCAAACGCATTTAAATATACTTTCGAAAATGGCCGTATTGATGTGACCCTATCTTTTAGTCCGCCTGATGAATTGAATATTGAAAATGGAGGTACAAATTACTGTTACATTTCTGTGAAAGACACGGGTATAGGAATTTCAAAAGATAATCAGGATAAAATTTTTACCCGTTTTTATCGAGCCAATACACAGGAAAATACCAATATTAAGGGTTCGGGTCTCGGATTGGCTTTTGCATATGAATTAATGGAAGCAATGCATGGAAGGATATTTGTTGAAAGTGAGCCCGGAAAGGGAAGCACCTTTATGATTAAAATTCCATATACGAAGGATAGTTTCACCCTTAATGAAAGGACTATTATTGCAGGTGAGAAACAATTTGATTTACAGAGCCAGATGGAAATGTTAAAGCAGGAATTAGTCCATCAGGAAAATAGCGTCCATTTTAATGGACAGACCCGAATGAAGTCGGCTCCATCAATTCTGGTGGTTGAAGATAGCTACGATTTACGTTCTTTCATTGCCAAAAGTTTCAGGTATGAGTACCGTGTTCTGGAAGCATCAAATGGCAAAGAAGCCTTGGAAATAGCACAGAAATATTCCCCTGACTTAATTATCAGCGACGTAATGATGCCTGTGATGGATGGTTTGGAATTTACCACCCGCATCAAAAATAACTTTACAACAAGCCATATCCCCGTTATATTGCTAACAGCAAGAACATTACTGGAAAACTGGATAGAAGGTCTTGAAACCGGTGCTGATGATTATATTCCGAAACCTTTTAATCTGAGAATACTCGAGGCCAAGTGCAGAAGCCTTATTGAGAACCGTAAAAGGCTGAGGAAAATTTTCGCCCAAAGCCTGAATCCTTCTTCAAAAGATTTTTCGCCTACCAAATTAGATGAGCAATTTATTAATAAGACAATAAAAATTATTGAAGACAATATCGTTAATTCAGGATTTAGCGTGCAGAAACTGGCTAATGAACTGTGTGTCAGCCGTAGTTTGTTGCATAAGAAATTAACCGCCTTAACTGGCCTTTCTGCCAATGATTTTATTACTTCTATCCGCCTTAAAAAATCGGCAGTACTTCTATTACAGGGAGGTAAAAATATTTCCGAAGTTGCATTTGAGGTAGGATTTAATGACCCCAAATATTTCAGCCGTTGCTTCAGGAAACATTTCGGAATGTCTCCTACTGAATATTGTAATGTTCACATTCCGGCTTTAACTCCTGAAGAATAAAGATTTAAATAAGCTCAGTAATTATAAAATTATTTTGTCTTTTTACCCCAGTATGTTGCGTTAAGGTTTTTTCCCGTTCCGGCATATACAAATGTTACGCGGCGTGGATTAGCTTCCCAATCAACTTCACGTTCAACGCAGACAACAACATTATTTAATGTCAGTTGCTTTTTTGTCTCATCATAACTCCAATTGCCTGTCAATGCTCCTGACATCGTGCCGTCGGTATTAAGGGTTAGGGCAGAGGCGCTATTTTGCTGGCCATAGCTGTATTTTAGAGTTATGTGCTCCCAAGTTCCTGTAAGTGAGTCTTTGGTAATCGTGCCGTAATCAGGTACGGCAGCGTAACGTTCGGGCAGTGCAATTGGCCACAGATTGTCGGGTTCGTCCGGTGAGGCCGGACACCATACAATGCGACGCACGTGTCCCATCATAATGGCATTGGAGTATGGATTGCCTCCGACGTTTGCAGGCAATCTTCCCTGTGACATATAGAACCATTCATTGGTATTTTCTTTTTGAAAAATGCAGCAGTGTGCAATGCCAACCCATCCGTAACTCAGATTGAATTTGTAGGGGTGGGTTACGATAGGGTAGCAGTCGCCTTCACCGTTGGTAAAGTTGCGCCCGGTAATGTCAAAATATGGGCCTTCGATACTTGTGCTTCTGACTACTCTCGTGTTGTATGGTATGTCGAGGGCATCGTAGGCCAGAAACAAATAGTAGTAACCATCTTTGTATATTATTTCAGGAGCTTCACTGCCTTGCCAGCGCGATGAGGCTGTTCGTGTGCCGATCCTCGTGCCGTATCTTGCTGTCAGTTCACTTGCAGTATTTGCATAAGGCTCACCGAGCGAATTAAGAGGCTTTCCAGTTAAGGGGTCGAGTTGTAAAAGAGCAAAGCCGCTGTGCCATGAGCCATGTATCAGGTAATGTTTCCCTTCAGGTGTTACTATATAGGTGGGATCAATGGCATTGTAATAAAAATAAGCGTTCCAATCTGATAAACTGGAACGGCTGTAATTTAAACCACGATCTGATGATGAACATGTAATGAAACCTTTATCAGTCCATTCAGCTCCGGCTGGATTGGTCGATTCGCACATGCCGATAAAAGCACGCTCGGTCCAACTACCATCAAAGTTGGATGAGGTGGATACTTTACCGGTTTTGATGTAGTTAAATATTGGTATGCTGTAATACATACGCAGGATATCTTGTCCTCCGATATTGACGCGGCGAACTACCGGTGCCCAGTAACCATAGCTTATGTTTTCTTTGGCAATGGTATCGAGACCCATGCGCGAACGAATTGCATTGAGCGAGTCAGCTATCCATGAGGGTGCTTCATAAAATGGTCCGCCAACCCATTCCCAGTTAACCAGGTCTTTTGAACGTTTGCCCTGAAAATGCCCATGTCCTTCATGAACATTGCCATACGAGGCATCGGTACCATACATGTAATAATATCCATTGTAATAAGCTACTGATGGATCATGTACGTTGGCCAGATTCCATATATTCCGGTTTTCCCATGACGCTATCGGTGAATAGTCGTCTGCATATGTCGGAATAGTAAAAATCGTATCGGTATCAGGCTTATTGTCAGGCTTAATATCATCATCTTTGCAGCCAATATATGATAGAGCAATAATGCCAATTGATAAAATCATTAAATACTTTACACTCATATCTATATTTAATAATATAAATCTAAATATTAAATCTAATATCTAACATATTTCTTTCTAAAACAAACTTCCTTATCAACAATAAATATGTTGATAAGGAAGTTTCTGATTTACATGTTGGTTACTTTAAATTTACAACAGGATGAATCCTCCATTTAGCCTTGAACGCCGGCCCGTTATCTTCACTCTTGTTTGCCGAGTTACCTGTAAGTTTAGGATTGGCATTGAGAGTGCCTTGATATATTGGAAAATATTCATGCCCCGGTGTATATTCCTGAAACGATGAAGCGCTGGCAGTTTCCGCTGTAAGCTCTTCTGTTGACGCAGTACCATCCGTTTTATAATAACCATGTTGAATCAACTGGTTAAAACGGCCTTCATCATAAAAGAATCCCCAACGGAGTAAGTCGATGCCACGGCCATTTTCGCAACCAAATTCTTTGGGCCGCTCTACATTTGCTATTTGCTCAAAAAGAGCATCAGCATCGGGGAAATCCGAAAGTTCAAGATCAGGAAGTGCAACGCGACGACGCACTTCGTTAATGTAATTAATAGCAGTCTGTGTTGGCCCATTGATTTCATTTTCGCATTCTGCTGCCCGCAATAAAACATCGCTGTAACGCATTAGGCGCAGATTGATTCCGCAATGCAATCCGACAGTAATGGACGGATAAAGGTTGGATCTGGCATTGGTAAATTTAGCAATTGCTATTCCACCTTGAGCAGTATTTGAGACTGGAGTTGCCGTAATATTTTTTTGATAAACAGTATTGTTACGCGGATCTTCGTTAGGATAGGCTGCTGTCTTCAGGCCGGTATAACTATCATATTCAGGTTCGTATGTAAGCAGTGTCCAGTATAAACGTGGATCAAGACGTCCATCTGTACAATTTTCCTTTCTGAACAGGTTATACAACCAGGGTGAGCCGGCAAGGTCTCCCCAGCTGGCAAATTCCTGAGGGCCATAGTTGCTCTCAACAGCATGACCCTGAGTAGCCTGCGGGCTTATGTTCACCGGAGTCCACTCTTCATCAGTCCCTTGTGAACCAAAGTCAAGAAACTGAACTTCGAAGAGGCTCTCTGGGTTATTTTCGTAATTCGGACCTTCCCTGAAGTTGTCGCCATAGTCGGCAGTAAGCTCATAATGTCCGTATTTGCCGGCAATGATGTCTTTCAATACAGTATAAGCTTCGTTATATTTATGGCGGAACATCAATGTACGGGCCAGATATCCGGCAGCGGC
>JAJUGM010000073.1 GCA_029268165.1 Bacteroidota bacterium | reverse complement strand
GGAAATGGCTGAATTATTTATAAAAAGTGGTGATTTTTTCTGGAATTCGGGTATGTTTTTCTGGTCATTAAACGCCATACAAAAAGCATTTGAATTGTATCTTCCGGAAATAGACACTTTATTTAAAGAAGGTTCCGGTTTTTATAATACACCTCAGGAAGCCGATTTTATTTCGAAAGTTTATTCCAATTGCCGTAATATTTCTATTGATTATGGCATAATGGAAAAAGCTGAAAATGTGTATGTCCTTTGTTCTGATTTCGGTTGGTCTGATCTGGGGACATGGGGTTCTCTTTATGATATGTTGAATAAAGATGAGGACCAGAATTCCATTACCGGTTCAAATATTTTTACCTATAATACACAGCATTGCATTATCAACCTGCCTGATAATAAGTTGGCGGTAATTCAGGGGCTTGATGATTATATAGTTGTTGAGTCAGATAATATTCTTTTAATTTGCCGCAAGCAGGACGAACAGAAGATTAAGAATTTTGTCAATGATGTGAAGATTGAAAAAGGGGAGGGATATATATAGAAAGATGTAAGATACAAGATGCAAGCCCCGATAGCTATCGGGGAAGATACAAGATAACAGGATAATAAGGTTTTAAAGAATTATTGTGAAGTTAGATATAAAAAGATAAGCTTAGTAAATAACAAAAAAGCTCTCCGCCGTCGGGAGAGCTTTTTTGTTATTTTTTTCAGATGATTAATATTCCCAGAGATCGTGTTCGATATTGAAAAGCCATTCTTTTATTCTTTCGGCTTCGAGCAAGGCATCGACACCTAATGCATATGAATTAATCCACCGGTTTTCATAAACATTTGATTCAGCGAAGATATAACTGTTAAACCTTCTCTGCATAAAGAAATCGTCAAATGAAATACGCTGTGCGTCGTTATTGCGGTTATACATCTCATGATTAGCCAGCAATGGCCTGATTTCATCAAAATATACCCAGAAGGTTTGCTGTTTGAGTAAAATATCCGTAGGCTGGCCTTCATCATCAAGTTTATAGTAAAGGCGTATTGGACATAAGCCAATAATCCTTACGCTCATAACCGAGTGATTACGATCAAAGAACCATTTTTCCTTTACCAGAATTTGTTTTACCTCATCTGTTTTTCTGGGCCGGGGCATAACCTGTGTAATTAGCTGATTAGTGTTGACATCCAGTGCTTTTATCGTATCAATGCCGGCATCGAACACTTTGTCAACCTGTTCCTTGGTTAATGGTACAGTAAATTCATTCAGCCGGTCATCAGTAGAGAAAGCCCTTATCCCTTCATTATCTATGCCTTTCAGCAGAAGATCGACCAGATTATACCGGTCACCAATAGGCTTTGTAGGATAATACAAAGCAAGATTTTGCTTTTGTTTAAGGTCAATAATCCTGTAAATATCTTTTGCCCACAGGACATCAGCTTCACGAATATAGGCGTATGGAACAGGAGCTTTATTGGCAATATGTTCACGAGCATAGACCTCTGTCACCTGGGCTTTTAATGCTGCTGAATGTAAAATAACCAGTGACAATCCGATAATAATAACAGCTCTTTTCATACGAAAAATATTTAATGTTTTTAATTTAATTTAAAGTTTATAGTTGACAAATTTCTTATTGTACCATCAGGGCCAACTGCTTTAATATCCTGAATATATATTGGTGAACCTTTTGAAAGGGTATTTATTAGGTTTTTCTGTTCAGAAGTAAACCGGTTGCTGTTTGAAGAGTATTGTTTAACGAATCCCTGTACTACAGACAATAATGTAAATTCAGTAACCGTATAGCTCAGTTCAAAGTCGAAATCAGGAGGCATGGTAGCAGCAACACCGGTTTGAGCAAGCAGTACATTTTTGTCAATAACTCCGCCTTTCTTTCCGGCCACCGTTGCTATGGGGTCAGGAACCTGTTTTACCCTGAATTCTTTTGAACCAACAACACGCCGTTTGCCATCGATTTCAGCATATACGTTAACAAGGCAGTTGCCCGGCCTTTTCGGTCGCATAATGAAATTACCCCTTGCAGGAACAATAGAACCGTTTGTTGCATCGGCAGAAATTTTATCTGCGGGCACACCGGCAACAGAAATCTCAACCGGGTTATCAACACCAAGATAAAAGACATTCATTTTGGTTGGGGAAACAACTACGCTTCCTTCTGCAACCTGGTATTCGGCTGTAAACGGACGTCGGATGGCTGATCCGCTCGGGCCGGTTATTTCAATTATTCCGCCCCATTGTTTGAATCCTGTAGTTGATCCTGTGCGTTTAAATACGCCTTTTCCGCTTCCTTTAGCTACTTCAAGTTTGGTGTAGTTAACACCGTCTTTTTTGTCAATATAGGGATTGCCATTTTCATCAATTTTTGTTACCCATGGTTCTTTTACGCCTTCGGCGATCCATATCACAGGGTCCTGAGTAGTATCGCGTGCTGCAAGATATATATCTGCTGTATATTCATTTCCTCTGATGATATAATTTGAATTCGGGATAACTACTGCTTCCAGTTCGTTAAATTTAACTTCACCGGCGCTTATAGCAGTATATAGAAAGTTAATAACCTCTGATTCAGCATTTCTAACATTTAACTGCTGAGATGACATAATGGCAAGAAAACCCATTAAGGGGGAATGTCCAAATTTGTGGTATTCCCAGGTACGTTCCTCGGGGCTTGGGTTTTTCTTTTCAGGGTTTGGAGGGTCAGTGTCAAGTCCTTTCATTATGGATTCGCGCAGACTTGTATTTACTGCAGGGACTAAGCTAAGTAAAAAGTTACGGTAAGATTCAATCTCTTTTCTTAACTTAACTGCTTCACTTTTATCGGATAGCTCATTACCAATCATTATTCTATGAGGTGTATCGTAATCAGTGGTAGCCTTTATTTTATTTCGGTTAATACTGTCAGCCGAGACAGCTTCTGATTTTCCTCTTTCAGCTTCTTGCAAAACAGTGATTTTAAGATGCTGGATATAGTTATAGAGGCTGTCTGCCCTTTTTCTGACCTGATTAGCCAGGTCGAGCCATTTTGCTGTCTTGCTTGGATTGATAGCATAAGCCTTTTCAAATTCCCCATAAACAAGGCTATTTTTATTATCAATTGTTTTCAATGTTTTTCCAAGGCCTTCGTCAATAATCTTAAAGGCATCAAGAACACTGGTAGATACATTCAGTGCCAACAATGCTGTAAGCACCAGGTACATCATACCAATCATTTTCTGTCTCGGAGTCTCTTTGCCGTGGGCCATATAGCTTTAGCTGTTGGGTATTTATTTACTAATTAAAACATTCATTGAAGAAAGCATGTTGCCGTAAATGTTGTTAAGTGATGACAGGTTGTCTCTTAGTTTGGCAATTTCATCCTTATAACGGTTTGTTTCTTCAACTGATAGTTTCAGTTTATTGATCATGTCTTCAACACCTGAATATACCAGCTGTGCGCCTTTCAGATGCTCATTTCCGCTTTTAATCTGTAGTTCATAAACAGCGTTGAGAGCTGAAAGGTTTTTATTGAGTACTTCAAGATGTTCCTCATGTGTTTGTCCGCTTTTGGCTAATATCTGATTTTCATTTTTGAGCGTTTCGGCAATTTGCAGGTAAGTGTTGGTAACAGCACTGCCTGATTCGGCCACTTGCTTTGCTGATTGAATATAGGCATTGGCAAGGTTTGAAGCAGATTCTTTTATTCCTTCTGCTGAAGCATTATAAGTTTCCTTAATAGAACTGATAGTAGCTGCTGCGGCCTGCAGGTTATTAAGAAATTCTTTCGTGGCAACTGAAGCTGCAGATATATCTGCAATGTTGGCTGCTGCTTTATGCAGTTTTTGCAAACCGTCGCCAATATTTTTTAGCGTATCTTCATTTATGCTGGCTTCGCCAAGGATATTTTCTATACGTTCTAATGGCCTACCTCCGAAACCCGGGCCAAACTCCTGCATTTGTTCCATTTCATCCTGCTCGGTCATACCTGCGAGTTCCGGATAAACTAAAGTCCAGTCAAGTTCCTCTTTTAACGGTTCGAAGGCAGAGAAAAAGAAGATGGTTGCCTCAGTGCACAGACCTAATGTGAGGAATAAGCCTGCACCTTTCCAGTGTTGTATTTTAAATAAAGCACCAATAATAACTATGGATGCTCCCCATCCGTATAGTTTTGCCATGAATTTTCTCCAGCCTGAGCTTTCAACAATATCTGATATGCTTGCCATATAATTGAATATTGATTTATTTATAAAAGATTTAGTTAGTTCCCATATATGATCTTACACATCTGAAGCCAATATATGATTTGGCGGTATCCTGATATTCATAAGTACGTGTACCGCATTGCAGGAAATATGCGATATCTTTCCATGAGCCGCCTCTTATTACTTTACGTTTCATAACAGGGGGATCATCTGGCCTTGCGTTATAACGGTAATCGGGATTCAGGTCATGTGAAAATATGTAAGATGATTCATCAAATGCGCTTGAGGTCCATTCGGCAACATTACCTGCCATATCGTAAAGATTAAATTCGTTAGGCTGGTAAGTGCCCACAGGCAGGGTTACCACTCCGCCATCGTCGGAATAGTTGCCCCTTAATGGTTTAAAGTTGGCGAGGAAGCAACCTTCTTTATTACGGGTATAATAACCGCCCCAGGGATACATTGAATGTTCAAGGCCACCGCGTGCAGCATATTCCCATTCTGCTTCAATGGGCAGGCGGTATTCGTGAACGCCGGGTTGACCGTCCTGAGCAAGGGCTGAATTCAGTAATTGTGTCCTCCAGATGCAGAATGCTGTGGCCTGTTTCCAGGTGACACCTACAACCGGATAGTTATCATACGAAGGATGCCAGAAATACAATGTTGTGTATGGTTCATTGAATGAATAGGTGAAATCTGCAATCCAGCAAAGGGTATCAGGATATACATTAACCACATCTCGGATAACAAATGTCGACCTGTCTTTAATTTCAATTTTATCTCCATCGTTATTAACTACGTATCCTTCATATTTCTTGGTTTCAAAATTGTAACGGTTGGTCTTTTTTGCAGCCTGTTTAAGGTCAATCCAGAAATATTCGTACATCAGTTTACGCGTATCAATTTCTTTTTTGTTGTAAAACCTTTCCTGTTGCGAGAGATACAAATCACTTAGAATTTCATTAACTTCTTCATCTCTGAAATCAATTTTAGTTTCCCAGTTAATAGCCGGAGGTTCAATGGGATTTCCGAGGGCATCTTCGGTAATCACGAAATCATCGAGCTGCTCACCAAGCATTCTGCGCATTATCGAGTCTCTAACCCAGTAAACGAACTGGCGATATTCGTTATTGGTTATTTCAGTCTCATCCATCCAGAAAGGGTCGAGGGTAACAGTCTTGGATAAGGAAGACTGAGCCCATGCGACATCCTGATCGTTAGGACCCATTGTATAAGTCCCTTGCGGAATAAAAACCATTCCATAGGGCTCGGGTTCAAAAAACTTAGGCCTGTTACTAACTCCTGTAAGCTCACCTGATTTGTAGTTAGAACAACTACCAATGATGAATGCTGCCAAAACGATACAGAAAGAAACGAACTTTTTCATATTCAGAAGTTTTTATCTAAAATAACTGATGACTTCAATATTAGTTAAAATTAAGTATTTTTTTATAAAAACCTAATGCTCTTATATTTTTGTGTTGCTTTTTCAATTCCAAGCATAAAGGCATAACTAATCAAAATTTCATGCGACCCCTTTGAGTGATTACTCAGTGCTGTGGTTTCAAAGTCGTATGAATAACCGATTTTCACGCCATTGAGTATTTCCAATCCTATCATACCTATCACTGCTGATCCGATTCTGTAAGAAACGCCTCCCCATATCTTTTTATTGTACCGGAGGGTGGAATTTAAATCGCAACGGAACAATGCACCTTCGGGTTGTATTTGCGACTCGACAAGCATGGCGGGCAAAAATTCAAAGGCAGGGTTTGACAACTGAAAACGATATCCGGCAGTAAGATAATAATGACGGAACAACCGTTCGTCAGTTTCTGTATTAATAGCTGCACCTTCAGATTTGAATACAAATGCGTCCTGAAACAAATGGGTTGAAGAAACCCCAACATAAAGTTCTTCTGTTTTGTAAAACAGGCCAACGCCCATATCGTATATCCATGCATTATTTTTACCCTGCGGGATAGCATTATCATTAGGATTGCCTTCGGCCGTGAAATACCATTCAGGATCAAGGCTGCGGTTGTAGAATCCGGCACTTAAGCCAATACCTAACTTACCGTTGCCGATGTTGATCTGGTAAGCGTATGACAGCGAAAGATTTACATCTTTATTAAAGCCGATATTATCTGTATAAATGGATAATCCTAAACCATGGGTCCTTTTAAAAAGTTTAAAGGGAGCGTCAAGATTTACAATAATATTTTGTGGAGCACCATCGCCAAAGCCAAACCATTGGTTACGGTAAATCCCGCTTGCCAGAATCATGTCGTAGCTTCCGGCATAACCCGGGTTTATGGATATGTTATCGTACATAAACTGGCTTACCTGTCGCTCCTGTTGTGCATTTATATTGTTAATAAGCATCATCAAACAAAATATCTGAACAAGCTTTTTTATTTTCATTACTTTTTTACTTTTCATTTTTTCTGAAAGTATATGCCTTCCTATAAAAAGTAAAATAAGTAAAAATATTGTATTCGTACAAATGGAAATTAACAGTTTTATGTTAATAAGTTTACGAATCAAATTTTACTCTTATACTGAATTGTTTTAAGAAGGTTTCTTTTTTTTATTTCTTTTATGAATTTTTTTTACAAATATCGCTAAAAATCTTTAATTAATACGTTGAAAAGTTCGCCACCATAGTTCGGGTATGTCATGGTTTGATGCCTGCTGATATTCATCCTGGGAACAGGCAATTAAAATAGTTTTTCCAGTTTTAATTTCAGGTACTTCCATCCACCATCGGTTGGTAATCTGGCTTTTGTAAAAAGTCAGTTCGTGTTCCATATCCTCATGTTTGATGTAAAAAACTTTATAATCGCTGCTTGTTGCCGAAGGAATTTCAATCCGGCGCTGAGAATATCCTTCAATAAAATACCATACCATTTGTGCTGCCAGATGGGCAGTCTGATTATGTCTGTCTCTTAACGGGTTGACTTCGAAGATTCCAAAGCAGGATACTTGGTCGCTCAAACCGGCATATCGGGCTAACTGACAGCATTCTTCGGCATAAAAACCGTTAGGTGATGAGAATAAAGTTCCCGGAGCGTCGGACTGGCGAACTGAGCTGATATCAAAGCTTACAATATGTGTGTCCCTGATCACAGGTTCGGCAATAGACATGTTATTGCGTAATATGCCCAGACGAAGGGGTTCAAATCCCATAGTATTGATTTTTTCTATCATCTGAGGGTCAACAAGGTATTGCTGGTAGCCGATATTGGCAAAACGAAACAGTTTCGGGCTTTTCCATATTACCTGGAGGTATTCTTCAGCAGAAATCTCATCGTTTCCGGCATCGAATTTTGAGTCAATAGCAATCAGATTAACACTATTTTTGTGTTGTTCAAAGGCCATAAAAAGGCCACAGGTCAAATCCTGTGATCCGCCAAGTACTATTGCGTTTACCTGGTTATTCAGTAATTCAAGCAGCACATCTCGAGCGCCATAATAGGTGTCATTGATTGAGCCGGATGTTTTGAGGTTACCAAGGTCAATTATTTTTATTTTCTCATTTACTTTGAATAATGTATAGAGTTTTTCCCTGATTTTATCAGGAGCCAGAGCTGTACCTTTGTTTAGTGACTTTCTTTCTTCAGGGATGCCCAAAATAGCAATATGGTAATTGCTAATTTCATCAATAGGCGTGCTGGGAGTATTGATATGTATATTCCGGCCAAACATTGCATTGCTGAAAATGACAGGCTCTTCGGGTTTTTCAAGAGCAACAGGTTCAAAATAATAGTTCAGGTCCATTTTCAGAAGGATTCTTATTTTTTGTCTTTTTTACGGGCAATCGCATCGTTTATCAGGGTAAGGCAATCCTGATATGTAAGTGATTTCGGATCGGTATTTTTAGGCAATCTGAAATTATCATTTTTATGTTTTAAATAAGGCCCCCATCGGCCGTTTAAAATCATCATTTCTTTATCTTCATCAAAAACCCTGATAATTTTATTCTGATCGCGCCGACGTTTTTCCTGAATTATCTCAATTGCCCGGTCTGTGTCAATGGTATAAGGATCATCGAGATTCTTATTCAGTGAATAAAAAACACCGTTATGCAGAATATAAGGGCCAAACCTTCCGATTGAAACGGTAAGGTCTTTATCTTCAAATTTACCGATTATTCTTGGAAGTTTAAAAAGAGCCAGTGCCTCTTCAAGAGTAATCGATTCGATATTTTGCCCTTTGCGCAGCGACGCATATTTTGGTTTTTCTGTGCTTTCGGTTTCTCCTATCTGGACAATAGCGCCAAAACGACCCATTCTGACAATTACAGGTTTACCGGTCTCAGAGTCTGTACCAAGTTTTCTTTCTCCTTTGCTGACAGATGATTTTGCTAACGTCTGTGTCACTCTCTCATGAAACGGAGCATAAAATTTTTTTATCATTTCATACCAATTCATATTTCCAGTAGCAATTTCATCAAACTCTTTTTCAACTGATGCGGTGAAATTGTAATCGAGGATATTTTCAAAGTTTTCAATAAGGAAATCATTAACAATCATTCCGATATTGTCGGGGAATAGTTTATTTTTTTCAGCACCTGTTATTTCCGTTTTAATTTCTTCCTTTATGTTATTATTATCCAGTGTAAGAAACAGATATTTTCTTTCAATACCAGGCCGGTCTTGTTTCAGAACATATCCACGCTGCTGAATTGTTGAGATAATCGGAGCATAAGTTGAAGGACGGCCAATACCTAATTCTTCCAGTTTTTTAACAAGGCTTGCTTCGGTATATCGGGGCGGATAATGTGTAAAACGTTCTATTGCGTTAACTGAATTATATATCAGATTTATACCTTTTTCAATGGGCGGCAGTAAGCCTGTTTTGGTTTCATCCTGTTCTTCATCTGTCGATTCAAAATATACTTTCAGGAAGCCGTCAAATTTTAAAATTTCGCCTTCAGCAATAAATTTTTCACTGGTATTTGAAACAGCTATAGTAACTGTAGTTTTTTCAAGCTGGGCATCGCTCATCTGCGAAGCGATAGTCCGTTTCCAGATGAGTTCATATAGTTTTTTTTCCGTTGCGCTCCCTGATATCGTACTTTTTTCAAGTTGCGTAGGTCTGATGGCTTCATGTGCTTCCTGTGCGCCTTTGCTTTTGGTTTTGTAATTTTTGGTATTCACGTAATTTTCGCCATATTCTTTTCTGATAACATCGCCGGCAGCATTGATAGCCGTGTTTGCAAGGTTAACGCTGTCAGTACGCATATAGGTAATTTTACCTTCTTCATACAGGCGCTGGGCAACGGCCATGGTTTGGGCTACTGAAAACCCCAGTTTACGGCTTGCTTCCTGCTGCAATGTCGAGGTTGTGAAAGGAGGCGAAGGCGATTTACGGGAAGGTTTTTTAACAACATTTTCAACTAAAAAATCAGCTTGCTTACATTTAGTCAAAAAAGCAACCGCTTTTTCTTTATCTGGGAATTTTTCGTTTAATTCAGCTTTAATCTGGTATTTTTCCCCTTTTTTATCAACGAATTCAAATATGCCTGAGACTTTAAAAGATGAGCTGCTTTTAAAATTTATTATTTCCCGCTCCCGTTCAACAATTAATCTTACGGCAACCGACTGAACTCTTCCGGCTGAAAGGGCAGGTTTAATCTTTCTCCACAAGATAGGAGATAATTCATAACCAACCAGGCGGTCAAGAACGCGCCTGGCTTGCTGGGCGTTGACCAGATTTTGATCAATTCCGCGCGGGTTCTTTATAGCCTCATTAATTGCATCTTTTGTAATTTCATGGAATACGATACGTCGGTAATTTTCCGGAGTTAACTTCAGTACTTCAGCAAGGTGCCATGCTATTGCTTCACCCTCACGGTCTTCATCAGATGCAAGCCATACAATTTCTGATTTTTTGACAAGCTCCTTTAATTCATTAACCACCTTCTTTTTTTCAGGAGGAATTGTATATCGGGGGGTAAAATTTTTTTCAATATCAATACTGATTTCGTTTTTTGACAGGTCGCGGATATGACCCATGCTTGATTTCACATGAAAATCCTTCCCAAGAATTTTTTCAATAGTTTTTGCCTTGGCAGGTGACTCAACAATAACAAGATTACTGATCATCAGGCTAATGATTTTGTTTTAGAATTTTACAAATAAACCAATTAAAATATTAAGTTCAAAATTATAACATAAATAATTATTACTTTTATACCCGCTGATATATTTTATTTTATGAAAGTAACGTTAGTTGAGATAAAAAAGTTTGTAAAACAACTATTTCATTTGAGAATTCAACCTTTTATCAATATGATTTTAAATATCGACCGAAAAAAATTTAATAAATATTTCTGGATTTTATTTTGCACTCCTTTTGCCTTGCTCGCTTTGATGCTGATGCTTGCAGCAGTAGGGGCCCTGGGTTACATGCCAAGCATTGAAGTACTTGAAAATCCTAAGATTAATCTGGCTTCGCAGGTTATTTCCATGGATGGAAAATTACTTGGCTCATTTTATTATAAAAATCAAAACCGCACATTTGTTGATTTCAATGAACTGCCCAAACATCTGATTGATGCCCTTATAGCAACCGAAGATATAAGGTTTTACAGGCATTCGGGAATAGATGCGAAGGGGCTTGCAAGGGTTGCAGT
>JAJUGM010000072.1 GCA_029268165.1 Bacteroidota bacterium | reverse complement strand
TATCCGGTAACCGGGCCGATAAGCTATTACAAATACCACCCCGGTAAGTATCTTGTGGCGTGGCACCCGAAATCATCCGAACTCAATGAAAGAGCTACTGTAGTTATAAAAAATGAGAAATACGGTGAAATTCTGGTCAGGCAGATTGCAGGCACATTAGCAAGGCGCATAATTACCTATGCGAAAAAAAGCGATTATGTATATCAGGGTGCTGAACTCGGATTTATTAAATTCGGATCAAGGGTTGATCTCTTTCTGCCTGTAGATACTGAATTAAAAATAAGGTTAAACCAAAAAGTACGTGGAAATATCGATATTATCGCCGGTACTCCAAAGAATTGAGCATAAATGGTTAAAAGACCGGCATGTTTCAGGCTCATATTACTTTCAGCTCCTTGCCAACCTTAATGAATGACTTGATAGCCTTATCAAGGTGTTCGCGGGTGTGAGCTGCAGAAAGCTGTACCCTTATACGTGCTTCTCCTTTAGGTACTACAGGATAATAAAAGCCTATAACATAAATTCCTTCATTGAGCAGAGCGGCTGCAAAATCCTGCGATAACTTAGCATCATAAAGCATAATAGCCACAATGGCTGATTGACTTGGTTTAATTGTAAACCCTGCTTTCCTGATCCCGGCCTTAAAATAGTCGGTATTTGCATGCAAGCGTTCCTGCAGGGCAGAAGTTTCATCCATTATCTCAAACATTTTAATTCCTGCTGCCGCAATCATTGGTGGGAGCGAATTGGAAAACAGATAGGGCCTTGACCGTTGCCTCAGTAAACTGATAATTTCCTTTCTCCCTGTGGTAAACCCGCCAATAGCTCCGCCAAAGGCTTTTCCCAGCGTTCCGGTAATGATGTCGACGTCACCCCTTATACCATATACCTCAGTAACCCCTCTGCCTGTTTTGCCAATAACGCCTGCAGAATGACATTCATCAACCATTACAAGTGCATCATATTTACGGGCAAGTTCACATATTTTATCAACAGGGGCAACATTACCGTCCATTGAAAAAACAGCATCGGTTGCAATAATTCTGAAACGCTGTTCCTGTGCTTTTTTTAACTGTTCTTCAAGATCTTTCATATTAGCATTTGCATAACGATACCGCTGTGCCTTGCAAAGCCTTACCCCATCGATAATCGAAGCATGGTTCAACGAATCGGAAATAACAGCATCTTCTTCCGTTAACAGGGGCTCAAATACACCGCCATTGGCATCAAAACAGGCAGCATAAAGAATAGTATCTTCTGTGCCGAAAAATGAAGCAATTTTCTTTTCAAGCTCTTTGTGTAAATCAGTTGTACCACAGATAAAACGTACTGACGACATACCAAAGCCATGTGTATCCAGCGCATTCTTTGCGGCTTCAATTAATGCCTGATGCGAGGATAACCCCAGGTAATTGTTTGCACAGAAATTCAAAACCGTTTGACCGTTTTCTAATTTGATAACCGCATCCTGCGGAGAAATAATGACCCTTTCTTTTTTATACAAACCCGCGCTTTTTATCGATTCGAGTTCATTCAGAAGATGTTCCTTAATTTTTCCGTACATAATTCAGATGTTTTTATATTGCACGAATTATTTACTGAAATTATTCTTCTCCCTGATTTTTAGCAGCATAATTTCTGTAATTTTTTTCAGATCAAATCCGGGCTGCCATCCGATATTTTTACGCAGCAGGGAATCGTCGACCGATTGGGGCCACGAATCAGCAATTTGCTGGCGGAAATCGGGTTTATATTCAACAGCAAAATCAGGGATATAATTTCTGATGCTGTCGGTAACCATACCGGGCGACAGGCATGGCCCGCAAATATTATATGCCGAATGAATATCGAGCTTTGATCTTTCTGCTTCCATAAGGCTGATTGTGGCTTTAATGGCATCGTCCATAAACATAAGGGGTTGAACGGTATTTTCATTCAGAAAACAGGTATATTTACCCTTTTTGACTGCTTCAAAAAATATCTCAACAGCCCAGTCGGTCGTACCCCCGCCGGGTTCGGTTTTATAGCTAATCAGTCCCGGATATCTGAGACTTCTGATATCTGTTCCGTATCGCTTAAAGTAATATTCGCACCAGCGCTCACCTGCAAGTTTGCTTATGCCATAAACAGTAGTGGGTTCCATAAAAGTAACCTGTGGTGTCATTTGTTTTGGGGTTGAGGGCCCGAATACTGCTATTGAGCTTGGCCAGAATATCTTTTTTACTTCTTCAACAAGTTTGGCTACTTCAAGGATATTCATCAGGCTGTTCATGTTGATGTGCCATGCCTGAACAGGCAGTTTTTCTGCATTTCCCGACAAAACAGCTGCCAGATGATAGATTTGCGTAATTTTGTGCCTTATCACAAAATGTATCAGGTGCTTGTCATCCATCACGTCCAGCAATTGAAACGGTCCTGTTTCTTTTATATCAGCCTGTGCATCTTTAATATCGGTAGCAAATACGTTCGAATTACCATATATTTTACGCAGTTCAAGCGTAAGTTCCGAGCCTATCTGGCCGGCAGCACCAATGATGAGAATTCTTTCCATCTGATAAGATTAAAATGATAAATATACATCAGGATTATCAGGTAAAAAATGATGTTTTGCAGGTGTTAGTTATAAACCAGCAGCAAAATACCCTTTCATTTTGATGCCCGTGTATTGCAACATGGTATAATCCGGAGATTATCCGATAGAAAGATGCATTTTTTAGTATGAATAAGATGGTTTCCTTATTATTGGTCTGAAACAACGACAAAAGTAAGATAATGAAGCGCTTACAGTATCATTTATTAATAATTTTCAAAAGTAATGTTAACAAATCCGGGAATCCCGCTATACGAGAGGCCTTCTGCAACAATCCTGAAAACACCTTCTATTTGTGGTTTTCTTAGTATTACTTTTGCTTTTCCTTCATTGCTGGTTTCAATTACAGGTTGCCATAATATTGTTGTTAATCTTTCAGGTTTATTGTCAGGAGTAAATGCAGGCTGGTAAAATTTTCTCGGATAATGGTATCCCAGCATCTGAAACTCAATAATCCCTTTTTTCATAAACTGGCCGCGTTTGGTATAAATTGCTATTACGCCATTGCCACCTCTGACTCCGTAAATTGAACTGCTCGGCCCTTTTATAATTTCTATCCGTTCAATATCTTCCACCGGAATACTAAGAATTGCATTTACGTCAGAAACAGGAATATTATCCACAAGATAAAGAGGTTGGGTACTTCCGTAAAATGTACTTATCCCTCTTATGTAAACATTATTTCCGTTGACTATCACACCCGGCACGCGTCCTTGTATTACCTGCAGGGCATCTCTGTATCCATAGGGTATATCTTCCGAGCGTATTACATAGTCGGGCTGGCCATGAATTCCATGTAGTTTATTACTGTCTTGTGCAGCAAGCCGCCTTTGTGCTTCTTCATAAGCCAATTTTTCCCTGTAAAATTTTTCTTTCCTGTAAGCTTTATTGTCGCGTTCTGAAACTGTTGTGAGAACAGGCTCTCCCTGTAATTTGGTAACTTCAGGATACTGGTCGTCGGGAACAAGAATAACCAGGTTTCTCCGGCCCGATGGCCTCCACGCTTCTATTTTAACATTTATGGTGTCATAATATACCAGATTGTCAAAGACAAATAGCCCCCTTTCATCGGACTGATTAATAAAAACATCATTAAATGTCTCTTTTACAGTAAGTTGCACTTTACAGTCTTTCAGCGGAATTGAAAAAAGCTCAGTAGTTATCATGCCGGCAATGGTTATGCCTTTCTCTTCGTAAAAATTTATTTTAGGATATTTGCCCTGCATGATCTCTGACCAGTCAAACCTTCGCCAGCCATGCGTAAGCATAACCAGTTCCATTGCATCGGTATCATCCAGAGAGTTTTGCAATAAATAACCCGGATTCTCAACATAACCTCTTAAATCAGAGGTAAGCATTAAATTACTGATGATATTTTCAGAAATTGTCATTTCATTAGCGTTGTCATATAACACAGTCAATGAAAGGTTCGATCTTAGTGGTTTCTGGAATTTATCCCGGGTTGTTATGCTCAGGGCAAGCAGGTGATCATTATTGTCTGTTATCGTATCGTAGGCTTGAATCTGTATCCTCATGAAATCATTATTGTTAACAAAAACCAGTCTTTCGGCCAACGGTGCCATGCGCCCTGAAAAAAGGGTGAACTGAACAATACCCGAAGGGAAGAGGCTTTTCTTAATAGTAATGGTTTTTGTTCCACCGGCAATGTTTTCAACTGACTGGTAAAATATTTGCCCTCTCACCTGGCCAATGATAATCACCTCATTTGCCACCCTGTCATTGGTTGGCAATTTATTTGCTATGATTTTTATTTCAATATCCTGCTTTTTATTTTCAATATCCATAACCACGCCATATTCGAGGGGATCAGGCAGGTTAATGCGGTAGTCCCTGTTTCCGTATGCAACTATGGCGTGATACTTCCGGCCTTTTTGAGGCCTGAGCCTGAATACGCCCATGCCATCATGCAAAGTTCCAAACGTGGTGATTTTATTTTTATCTGAATCAAACAAGCTGCCTTCTATGGAAATACTTTTGCCTGTTTTGTCAATGGCTTTAAAGGCAATTTTGCTTTCTATACCTGACACCAAATATCCGCCTTCGGGGAAAAACTGCACATCGATATCGGTAACAATATCATCTTTTGTACTGAGTATTTTAAGGTTTTTCCGTGCCTGTTTCGGAGAAATTAATTTTTTGTATCCGGGATTATAAATCTGGATATTTCTTGAGAAGAAAAAGTCGGGGTGAAAGTTAAGCATCCAGTTGGTATAGGCTCTTATTTGATAAATGCCTTCAGGCAAGGTATCTGAAAGCTTGAAATCGCCATATCCGAAGCCGTATCTCATCTGTACCCTGATTATCTGCACCTGTTGGCCTGTCGGTGAAATAAGCTCGGCATAAAGATTGGTGACAGGCATGGCAGGTTTATGTGTTGATCCGTCTACCAGATAGGCTTTAAACCATATAATATCATTTGCGTTATAAAATGATTTATCAATATGAAGATATGCCTTATATTGCGGAAATTTTTCAGTAAAATTTTTAAGGACATCCTCAATTTTTTTAATCCTTGATTCCTCTCCGTTAAATCCGGCAAGCAATACAACACTTATCAGAAGTACCGGCAAGTAAACTGATGTTTTTAGGGAAGCCATATCATCGAATTACTGTTCTTTTAACAACTAAAATACGTTGTTATTTATATTTGAATCTGCATTTTTACTTCAATATTTATTTATATGACAATTTGTAAACAAAAAACCCTAAATAATTTAGTATAATTTCACGAGTAATTAAAATATTTTTTGTTTTTCTTAAAAAGGAACTAATTTGTAATTTTGTATGCTTTTTTAATTACATTCATTAATAATAGGCAACTAAAAACTCCAATATGTCAGGTCATAATAAATGGTCTACCATCAAGCGTAAAAAGGGAGCACTTGATGCAAAAAGAGGTAAAATTTTTTCTAAGATAGTAAAAGAGATTCAGATGGCCGTCAAGGAAGGAGGCCCCAATCCCGACGGAAACCCAAGGCTCAGGCTTGCCATACAAAACGCAAAAGGGGTTAACATGCCCAAGGAAAATATTGAGCGCGCCGTTAACAAGGCCAACAATGAAGGCGGAAACCTTCAGGAAGTTACTTATGAAGGATATGCTCCAGGAGGGGTTGCCATTTTTATTGAATGCCTCACCGATAATACCCAGCGCACTGTAAGCAACATAAGGGCTATTTTTAACAAACGTGGTGGCAATCTGGGTACAAACGGGTCATTGAATTTTATTTTCACCCGTAAAGGGATTTTCACTGTGCCTAAAGAAAACCTTGACCCTGAAACATTTGAGCTTGAAATGATTGATGCCGGTGCAGAAGACATTGAGCTTAATGATGATGTTTATATGATTACATCGGCTGTTGAAGATTTCGGGAAAATACAGAAAAAACTCGATGAGATGAATGTTAAGGTTGAAAATGCCCAGTTACAGCGTATTGCAGTTGACACCAAAAAGCTCGATGTTGAATCGGCAAAAAAAGTATTAAAAATGATTGAGGAATTTGAAGAAATTGATGATGTTCAAAATGTTTATCATAATCTTGAACTAAGTGAAGAACTTGCTGCCACAATGCAGGAAGAGTAATTGAAAATAATTTGCCTGATTTCCTCTGACTTTTTTGATCATACTGATTCCGGGAATGCGGTATTTTTTTGTTTTGAATAATATACAATCATTTATCCCAATTATTGCATGCGAAAAATTTCTAATGCAATGCGATTTAGAAAATTAACTTTTCCGGTTTGCTGGCGCTGCACCAGAATAGTGATTTTTCTATATCGGGATAACCCCAAATTATTTATTAGTTCGCTCTTTCTGAGAGCTTCCAATGAATAATTCCTCTAAAAATAATTTTTAATTGCCAGTATGAGTTTTTATTCCTCGAACGTGGGTTTATATATTTTAATATCTACATATACAATTCTTTTTCTGCCATATTCAATCTATATTTTTTACGCAAATAAAATCAAATAACAAATTGAAGCATAGATTTTTAATTCAATAAACGGGATTTAAAAATCTATATTTTTACTGTGAAAATTTATTTTAAGCGCAAGGGTCAATAGCTTTGAATAAGATAATTAAACAGCAATCATTTTAATTGATTCTGCCTGTCAAAAACTACAATCAATTTTAAAATACCATGAGAAAAATTAACTACAACCTGCTTTTACTTCTGTTTTTCATTGCCCTTATTCAGGGGTGTGAACTGACAGATGACGGGAGTTATACGGCTCCTGTCACCTTGTATGAAAAAATCAAAGGTGTATGGACACTAACCAGCCTCAGGCAAATTGATGAAATAGCAAAGGTTAATGCCGTGAAACCTGATGAAATGGTATTAACCACACAATTTCAGTTCAACACTTTTGCCATTTCGCTGAATGTTGACGCTGCTATGATGCCAACTACCTATGAAGTTCAGGGAAACGCACCCGATCTTTTTGCAAGAAATGGTTACTGGGAGCTTGATAAACCTTTTACCCGGGCTGATGGCAATGCCAGCAAAATTTTGCTTTATTCAGACCAGGCACGTACATTACTGACTGATGAACTTATTATTACGGCCATTCCGGCAAAAACAAAAGTGTTGGAATTTAAACTGGTCCGATATGATGGTACTACACCTTATGTGTCTTATGTTTTCAAGTGTAAACCTGCTAATTAATAAAATACTTGAGTATGAAAAAAACTTATTTAATTATAATGGTATTCGTTTCCCTTGCCATTTCCTATAATGTTTTTTCCCAGGGAAGGATTGCTGAAATATGGACACAACCTGCTGTTTTTAAGGCCGATGAGCCCGTGTCATGGTACTTTGATGTTACAGGCACGGCACTTGAAGGCGAAACCGAAGGCATATATATGTGGACCTGGTTTCCAAGTGAGCCTGATGCAGGTAACTGGAACAACTCGTCTGATTTTGCTGCTCTCACTCATGTTGAAGGTAATATATGGCGTTTTGACCTTATTCCAACTGAATATTACGGAGTTGAAGCAAGTTCTGTAACAGCTTTTTACGGCCTGTTAAAAAACAAAAACGGAACCAAAGTTACTGACGCTTTTGCTCCTGACCAAACCCCGCCAAATGACATCAGGCTTTACGACCTGTCAGCCATTAAAGGAACGGCTCTCATTGATTATTATCCGAAAAATTTTACTGTTGACCGTCCTTTGTCGATACTGGTGAATGCAAATAATACATGGTCGAAATGCAATACTACACCGGTTCAGGGAGACCTTGCCAATGCTTCAAATGTGCACATGCATTCCGGAGTAAATAACTGGAACATTATTGTTGAAAACAATGCTGCCAATCTGTCAAAAACGCTGCTTGATTCTTTGGGTGATGGTATATACCGGATGGATTTAATACTGAAAGATTATTACGGACTTTCAGACGACTATACCTTAAATAACATCAATATTGTATTTGCTGATGACGCCTGGACTTATGAAGGAAAAGCCCTGAATTGCAGTGATTTTCTGATTGAGGCTCCTGAAGCACCTGTTGAACCGATACCTTCCTTAATTTTCTTTCCGCAGAAAATCAGCAGAAAAGATATTTTATGCATCCTCAGGCAGAAGAATGAATCTTATGTTACGGGACTAACCTATAGAATTACAGCTGGCACCATTGAAATCGCAGGATCTTTTGAAGGCAATAAAGATGAAATGAAAGCTTGTGTTGACCTTGTCACAGCATTGAAAGATGCTACCACACTGGACAAAATCCATGTTGTCATAAAGGATAATACTGGCCGTACTATTACCGATTCGGATATTCCTCTGGTTCAATTACAATAATATTCGTAAACAATAAAACATTCTATATGAATCATATGAAAAATATTCTAAATACGCTGATAAAGCCAGCAGCATTTTTTATTGCAGCCATGTTGATTTCAGGCTTATCAGTTATTGCTCAGGAGACTGGCAATATATCTGTACACGGAGTAATTGTGGATAATATTGATCAGCCTTTAATAGGCGCAACAATAATTATTAAAGGCACTACTAATGGCACTACCAGTGACCTGAACGGTAAATTTTCAATAGCAGTGCCAAAAGACAGTACACTGGTTGTTTCTTTTGTAGGGTATCTTACTGAAGAAATTAAAATAAGTAACCAGACGGATATCAGGGTTGTTATGGTTCCTGATATTTCAAAACTCGATGAAGTGGTTATTGTTGCGGTAGGGTATGGTACCATGCGAAAGGCAGATTTAACCGGGGCCATCGCTTCAGTTTCATCTGACGACTTAAAAAAAGGAGTCATCTCATCAGCCGAGCAGGTTTTGCAAGGTAAGGTAGCAGGACTGACTGTTGTGCAAGGTACCGGCGATCCTTCAAGCGGGGCAAGTTTACGTTTACGGGGTGGCACGTCATTATCGGCAAGTAACGGGCCACTGATAGTGGTAGATGGGATACCTGGTGTCGATTTCAATACTGTTCAGCCATCCGAAATAGTTTCTGTTGATGTTCTCAAAGATGCCTCGGCTGCTGCAATATACGGTTCAAGAGGAGCAAACGGGGTTATTATCGTAACCACCAACCGCAGTAATAAAGGCAAGATTACCGAATATAACAGTTATGTAGCTATCGGACAGGTTGCAAATCACCTTGACCTGCTTTCGGCCAATCAGTGGAGAAAATATGTGCGTGATAAAAATCTTGCTGCCGCCGTAGATTATGGCGCAAATACCGACTGGCAGAAAGAAATTGAACAAACAAGCCTGTCTCATTCGCACACGCTTTCGTTCTCTAATAACAGTGAAAGCGGAGGGTTTCGCATTGCTCTCAGTTACCTGAGTAATAACGGAATCATCAGAAACAGCCATCTCGACCGGCTTGGGGCAAGTATTACAGCGCATCATCTTACCTTAAATAACAGATTGAAACTCGAAGCCGGCGTATATAGCAACTTTGATAAATGGAATCCTGTAAATTATATCATCTTTGAACGCGCTTATAATCTTAACCCAACTGTTCCTGTAAAGGATGAAAACGGGGAATATACTCAGATAGCCGGCACTAACACTGAGAATCCTGTTGAAATTAATGAAAACCGGTTTAATGATAATACACGGCACAGGTTGCTGGGCTTTGGCAAAGCCGAACTTGAACTGTTTAAAGGGTTCAAAGGCATTGTAAACCTGTCGTATGAATATAATTCAGCACAGTCACGCTATTACCTGCCTACCTATGCTTATCTGGGCGGAATTGCCGATAAAGGCTTTGCACAGAAAACACTGGGCGACTACCATACCATGCAGCTTGAAACTTACCTTACATACAATACCACTATTATGGGTCTTCATAAAGTGAACCTCATGGGAGGCTATTCATTTCTGGATAATACCTATGAGGGATTTGGAGCAGAACGGCGGGGTTTTGATACGGATCTTTTTCTATATAATAATTTGGCTGCAGGCCAGGATTTCCGCACAGGCGATGTTTATTCATACAAGGGCAGTGCGAGACTTATTTCATTCTTTGCCCGACTGAACTACAATCTAAAGGAAAAATATCTGCTTACCGCTACATTAAGGAACGATGGTTCTTCACGTTTCGGAGCCAATAACAAATGGGGTTTGTTCCCATCAGCCTCTGTTGCCTGGCGAATCTCAGGAGAACCATTTATGAATGCATTTTCCTCATGGCTGAACAACCTTAAATTTCGCGCCGGATATGGCGTTACTGGCAATCAGGATGGAATAGGAGAGTATAAGTCACTGGCTATTCTCGGGGCAGGCACTGATTCATATTTCGATGCGGCAACAGGAACGTGGAAACAATCGTACGGGCCTGTTCAAAACCCGAATCCCGACCTGAAATGGGAATCAACAGCCCAGATAAATATTGGTGTTGATTTCGCCTTACTTAACAGAATAAATGGCAGTTTAGAGTTGTATCAGAAAAAAA
Organism: Bacteroidota bacterium; assembly: GCA_029268165.1. GTDB lineage: Bacteria > Bacteroidota > Bacteroidia > Bacteroidales > UBA10428 > UBA5072. The sequence continues at coordinate 309 of JAJUGM010000072.1, read as the reverse complement.
CAAGTGATTTGCTTTATACTTATGCAGTTCCCCAGCCCCCTTATCTGGTCGGAACCATGCTTGCCAACGTAGGCGATTTAAGCAATAAAGGTATTGAGCTCACACTGAATACCAATATAATCAGAAAATCGCTTTTCTCATGGGATATGAACCTTACTTTAGCACATAACAAACAGAAAATTGAAAAACTCTCTAACCAGGTGTATAAGGCAGATACCATACGCACAGGTTCCTTGCATGGCATCAGGGGAATGTCAAATCAGTATGCACAGCTTGTTATTGAAGGATACCACGATGGCGCTTTATTCG
>JAJUGM010000071.1 GCA_029268165.1 Bacteroidota bacterium | reverse complement strand
ATTTCTGGTATATTTTAATGAGTTCAGCTTGTCCGATTGCTGCTAAAGCTTGTTTCCTTGCCAGTTCCTTTGGACGTTGCGTCATTCCCACTCTTGATGCCCCCACTCCAATGGCGCCGGATGTTACTAACATTACCTGAATACCACGCCGCCTTAATGCGCTTAACACATATGCAAGCTTTTCAAGTCGATGAAAATTCAATCGTCCGTTGCTAAATGATAATGTCGAAGTACCAATTTTAACTACTATCCTTTTCTTATTTTTAAGCGTTTCTCTCATTTGTTGCTGATTGTTCTTTAGTTATAATTTATCTCTGCAATTGTTGCCGGAAAAGCAACTGGCGAATAAACTGAAGCCAATTGTTTATTTTCCTTACACAAGTTTTCAAGTTTTTCCTGCAGCATAATTTCATTTTCAACAATAATTGCAGGTTGATCTTTATTACCCACTATGATATAATTACTATTTATTTCCGACTTTATTACAATATAATCAGCATTTGTAATTTTCGCTGTAAGAAGTGCAAGATAATAATTATCATCCAGGTCAATATCAGCAGTTGATACAGGATCATTTTCGTTTATTATAGGTATAACATTCATAGACAAAAGCATATCGAATGTATTCCTTGTATTTTCAATACGGGAAGGATAATCTGCTATATCGCTTGTTAGTAATACCTGAGCTACAATTTGTCCGTACTCATCAAAATGGCGCTGATACGACCTTATAAGCTCAGCCTGACCAACTGCAGCCAATACCTGCATTTCCAACTTTGAATCCGGGATTGTGGCTATTTTTAGTTTCTCAGCTCCCAGCACAATCGCACCTGATGAAACAACCAATATTTTAATGCCACTGTTATTCAGGTTAGCTAATGCCATCGCAAGCTTATCCATTTTTTTTCTGTTAATCTTGCCTCCTTGACTGATGAGTGTTGAAATCTCAATCCTAACCACAATTCTTGGCTGCTTTTTATTCTTTTCCATCTGTCAGCAAATGTTTAATTGAATCTTCGATTTTTCTGAAATTAAAGGCCTTTATAATATTTTTCATTCTTTCAGCAATTCTGTCATTACAAAGATTATGGATGCTTCCCTCGTGTTTATGATCAATTTTTCTTTGTGGATTGTACCTGCCTTTTTCAATGTCCATGGCAATTTTCTGATAAGCCTCTCTGAAAGATATTCCTTCTTTAACCAGTTTGTTTACTTCTTCAACGCTGTAAATAAAATCATATTTTTTATCATCAAGGATATCTTTTCTAATTTTTATTTTAGGCAAAACATAATCGGTTATAACAATGCATCCTTTTATTACATTAAAAGCCGGTAAAAAAGATTCTTTTACTATTTGAAAATCACGAAAATAGCCTGATGGTAGATTATTGGAAATCAGATTTATTTCTGTGGGAATATTCTGAATTTTATTACACTTTGCCCTGATAAGTTCAAAAACATCAGGATTTTTTTTATGAGGCATTATACTTGAACCTGTAGTAAATTCATCGGGTAACTCGATAAAAGCAAAGTTTTGCGATGAATACAAACAAATATCGTATGCAAGTCTTGACAGAGTGGCTGCAACAGAAGCCAGAGCAAATGCAACAATTTTTTCAATTTTCCCTCTGCTCATTTGCGCATAAACAACATTATAATTCATAGAGTCAAAACCGAGTAAATCAGTTGTTATTTGCCTGTTAATAGGAAATGATGATCCATAACCTGCGGCTGAACCCAGTGGATTTTGATTTGCCAGTTTGTATGCTGATAATAATAATTGGACATCATCAACAAGACTCTCGGCATAAGCGCCAAACCAGAGGCCGAAAGAAGATGGCATCGCAATTTGCAGATGTGTATAGCCGGGTAATAATATTTCTTTGTTCTTTTCACTTAAAAGTTGCAGATTATTAAACAAATGTTCTGTTATTTCAACTATTTCTTTTATTTCATTCCTGATATAAAGTCTAATATCCAGCAATACCTGGTCATTCCTTGAACGTGCAGTATGAATACGCTTGCCTGGTTCTCCGAGTTTTTTTGTAAGATAGAACTCAACCTGTGAATGAATATCTTCAATTCCTTGTTCAATAATAATTCCTTCCTGAACAATTTTGTAATAATAGTTAATTAATTCTCTCCGCAATAACCTGAAATCATCATCGGGAAGCAGACCAACTTTATTCAGCATTATTACGTGGGCTAATGAACCTAATACGTCAAAGGGCGCGAGAAGTACATCAAGTTCCTTATCCAAGCCTATTGTAAATTGTTCAATAAGCTCATTAGTCTTTATTCCCTTCTCCCAAAGCTTCATGCCAATTTTTTTAATCTCAGATAAAAAGCCTGAATAAAAAACAGAAAGTAACTTAAAAAGACTTTCCCTGCTTCTTTAGTATAGCATTGTGAGCCATTAAGCGAATGGCATTTATTTTAATAAAACCTGCACTATCTTTCTGATCAAAGCCTCCTTCAATATCCATACTCGATAATTCTTTGTCATAAAGGGAGCTCGGAGATTCCCTTCCTTCAATAATAACATTGCCTTTATAAAGTGTAAGATATACAATTCCGTCAATTAATTCCTGGCTTTTATCAATGGCGGCCCTCAGGAACTCCATTTCAGGACTGAACCAGAAACCATTATAAACAAGTTCAGAAAAAACCGGAGACAACATATTTCTCAACCGCATTACTTCCCTGTCCATGGCAATACCCTCAATATCCATGTGTGCTTTTATTAGTATCGTGCCGGCAGGGGTCTCATAAACGCCGCGGGATTTTATACCCACAAAACGATTTTCAACCATGTCGAGCAAACCTATACCGTTTTCTCCGCCAATTTTATTAAGATATATAAATAATTCAAGCGGGTCTTTAAGCATGGTATTATCATCCCTATTGACAACCTTAACCGGTAAACCATCTTTAAAGTGAATTTCAATATGTGTTTCACGGTCAGGCGCATCCTGTGGAGCTACTATTTTAGTGAATATTTCTTTGCTTGCTTTATATTTCGGGTCTTCAAGAACTCCGGCTTCATGACTTATATGCATCAGATTGTCATCTTCACTATAAGGCTTTGAAATGGTGGCTTTAACAGGAATATTGTTTTTTTGAGCATAATTCAGCATATCTGTTCTTCCCTTAAATTGGTTAAGAAATTCCTGTGTTTTCCATGGAGAAAAAACCTTAATCTTAGGATTCAGTGCATAATAGGATAATTCAAATCTGACCTGGTCATTACCCTTACCCGTTGCCCCGTGAGATACAATTTCAGCATTTTCGGTTTCTGCAACCTTAATCTGATGCTTAGCAATGAGTGGTCTTGCAAGAGAAGTGCCCAGCAAATACCTGTTCTCATACATAGCATTTGCTTTTAATGCAGGAAAAATATAATCTGTAACAAACTCACGTTTTAAATCTTTTATACAAACCTTTGATGCGCCAATTTTCAGAGCCTTTTTTTTAACTTCATTAAAATCATCATCCTGACCAACATCTGCTACATAGGCAATTACTTCATAATCCCGTTCAATCAGCCACTTTAAAATCACTGAAGTATCCAACCCTCCGCTATAGGCTAAAACTATTTTTCCATTGCTCATATTATTATAAAAATTGAAATGGTTTATTTTATCTTACTTTTTAATTCAGGAATGATTAAAACCAGTGTATTAATAATATCCTGTTCAGTAACTTTTTCATTCGGAACCAATAAGATAGTATCGTCACCAGCTAAAGTTCCGATTATTTCAAACGGATTTGCCTGATCAATAAGTGATGCAATACTTGGAGCATAACCTGGAAGTGTTTTGATTACTCCGAGCTTATTTGCAAACTTAATGGAAACAAATCCTTTTGCTGCATAATTTTCGGCCAATTCATAGCCCTGCATGTGATGCTGGTCAGGCAATTCATAAATGTACCCCTTTTCATTATCGGCTATTTTATTAACCTTTAAAAACTTCAGGTCTCTTGATAATGTTGCCTGCGTATAATAAAGACCTTTTTTTTCAAGAATGCTAAGCAATTCTTCCTGACTCGATATCTTCTGCGTAGAAATGATATTACGAATCATTAATAGTCTTTCCGTTCTGTTTCCCATGATATTGAATAATTATTCAAAGATTATGCAAAAATATACGATATATTAATATTAAGCAAGTACAATTTAAAAATATTTGTAGTTTTGCCCCAATTTTACACACAGAATTTTTAAGCATTTCTTTAAATGGATAAAACAATTCATAAAGTAATTTTATTGGGATCGGGTGCACTTAAAATTGGAGAGGCCGGAGAATTTGATTATTCGGGTTCCCAGGCATTAAAAGCATTGAAGGAAGAAGGGATTTTCACCATTCTTATCAATCCGAATATTGCTACAGTCCAGACTTCTGAAGGTATGGCAGATAAAATATATTTTTTACCGGTAACACCTTATTTTGTTGAAAAGGTGATTGAAAAAGAAAAGCCTGATGGTATTCTGCTTGCCTTCGGAGGGCAGACCGCACTGAATTGTGGCATAAGTCTTTATAAAAGCGGTGTACTTGAAAAAAATAAGGTCAGGGTTCTTGGAACTCCTGTTCAGGCAATCATGGATACTGAAGACAGGGATTTGTTCGTTAAAAAACTTAATGAAATTCAGGTTAAGACAATTCAAAGTTACGCGGCCACAAGTACTAATGAGGCTATAAAAGCTGCTGAAACGCTTGGTTATCCAGTTATTATTAGGGCTGCTTATACCCTGGGGGGACAGGGAAGCGGCTTTTGTAATAACGAAACTGAACTCAGAAAAACTGCTGAAAAAGCATTTTCTTATGCTCCGCAAATTTTGGTTGAAAAATCACTAAAGGGATGGAAAGAGGTTGAATATGAGGTGGTACGTGATCAATATGACAACTGTATTACGGTGTGTAATATGGAAAATTTTGACCCGCTTGGAATTCATACGGGTGAAAGTATTGTGGTGGCACCTTCTCAGACGCTAACCAATAATGAATATCACAAATTAAGACAATTAGCCATTAAAATCATACGTCATATCGGCGTTGTCGGAGAGTGTAATATTCAATATGCACTTGATCCGGAATCGGAAGATTATCGTGTTATTGAAGTAAATGCCCGTCTTTCAAGATCAAGTGCACTGGCATCAAAAGCCACAGGTTATCCGCTGGCCTTTGTCGCAGCCAAACTTGCTATTGGTTATGGGCTTCATGAAATAAAAAATTCCATTACCAAAACCACATCTGCATTTTTTGAACCTGCTCTTGACTACATTGTTTGCAAAATTCCTCGTTGGGATTTGAATAAATTTGGCGGTGTTTCAAAACAAATCGGAAGTAGCATGAAAAGCGTTGGAGAAGTGATGGCAATAGGACGCACTTTCGAGGAAGCCATTCAAAAGGGCTTACGTATGATTGGACAAGGTATGCATGGTTTCGTTGGTAACCGTGATCTGTCATTTGATAATATTGAAAAAGAGCTTTCCGAACCTACCGATATGAGGATTTTTGTAATTGCTGATGCTTTTGAAAAGGGATATTCAATTGAAAAAATTTACGAGCTTACAAAAATTGATTCCTGGTTCCTTTATAAGCTTAAGAATATTTATGAGCTTAAAAATCAGCTTCAGCAATATAATACGCTTCAGGAAATCCCCTTTGAATTATTAAAAAAAGCAAAAATATTTGGCTTTTCTGATTTTCAGATAGCACGCTTTGTTCTGAAAAAAGTCAATGATTACATTGAAGAAGGACTACTTGAAGTAAGAGAATTCAGAAAAAAACATAACATCATCCCTTATATTAAACAAATAGATACCCTTGCAGCCGAATATCCTGCCCAGACAAATTATCTCTATTTAACCTACAGTGCCTCAGAACATGATGTGTTACTCTTTAAAGAAAAACCTTCAGTAATTGTTTTGGGTTCAGGAGCTTACAGAATTGGCAGCAGCGTTGAATTCGACTGGTGTAGTGTTAATGCATTATTTACTATTAAAAAGGAAGGTTACCAATCAGTTATGATCAATTATAATCCCGAAACCGTAAGCACTGATTACGATGTCTGCGACAGACTATATTTTGACGAGTTGTCCTTTGAGCGCGTCATGGATATAATTGAATTTGAACATCCTAAGGGTGTAATCCTTTCTATGGGTGGTCAAATTCCTAATAATTTGGCTATGCGACTTTTCAAACATAATGTGCCTATACTTGGAACCTCACCTCTTTCAATTGATAATGCAGAAGACCGTCATAAGTTTTCACTTTTATGTGATCAGCTGAAAATTGATCAACCTCGCTGGAAAGAGCTTTCAAGTATAAGAGACATTTATGATTTTGTTGACGAAGTTGGTTTCCCTGTATTGATACGACCATCCTACGTGCTTTCAGGAGCAGCCATGAACGTGGTATCGAATAAGGAAGAATTAGAACATTACCTTAATGTCGCTACAAAAGTCTCAAAACAATATCCCGTAGTGGTTTCAGAGTTTATCGAACAGGCAAAGGAAATAGAAATTGATGCCGTGGCACAAGAAGGTGAGCTGCTTGCCTATGCCATAAGCGAACATGTTGAATTTGCAGGTGTGCATTCGGGCGATGCAACTATTGTATTTCCAGCACAAAAGATTTATTTTGAAACCATGCGACGTATCAAACGTATTTCCCGTGAAATTGCAAAAGCATTGAAAATCAGCGGTCCGTTCAACATACAGTTTCTTGCAAAGGATAATAATATTAAAGTTATTGAATGCAACCTCAGAGCATCAAGAAGTTTTCCATTTGTTTCCAAATTATTAAAGATTAATTTTATAGAGCTTGCTACGCAAGTTTTACTTGAAAGTAATGTAGAAAAACCTAATAAATCAGTATTTGACCTTGATTATATCGGAATAAAAGCTCCTCAGTTTTCTTTTTCACGTCTGCAAAAAGCTGATCCTGTTCTTGGTGTTGACATGGCATCGACAGGAGAAGTCGGATGCATAGGAGAAACTTTTTATGAAGCAATACTAAAATCAATGTTATCCGTTGGATATACCATTCCGAAGCGAAATATTCTACTTTCAACAGGACCTATGCGTTCAAAGGTTGAACTTGTGAATAGCTGCCGTATGCTTGCTGATAAAGGATATAATCTTTTTGCCACTAAGGGTACAGCCCAATTTCTTGAAATGAACGGTATTCCTTCAACAGTGCTGCACTGGCCTGATGAAAACCAAAAACCAAATACTCTTGATTATCTTAAAAATAAGATAATTGACCTGGTCATTAATATTCCTAAAGATCTTTCAAAGTCAGAACTAAGTAACGATTATATGATACGCCGTAGTGCAGTGGATTATAATATACCTCTTATAACAAATGCACGCCTGGCAAGCGCATTTCTCACTGCTATTTGTAAACTTACAATTGAAGACATTGCAATTAAAAGCTGGGATGAATATTAATATTAATGTTCTTATTTAATAATCCAAAAAAATAAACAGATACGAAGATTGCTTTTTTTCAGGTTAAACTACATAATTCGCTTTTTTGTTATAGACGCAATTGTTTATAAATTATTATTTTTGTAATTATCAACCCTAATTCATCATTGTGAAAACATTTATTCACGAAAATATCAATGGTATTTTAGGAACAATCATTGTGCATCTGGCGCTAATTCTGTGCTTTTTATTTTTTAAAATTGGAGAAGCGAAAGAAAAGCAACAGGAACAAATGCTTATTGAAATGATAGAAGAACTGAAAACTGTTGAGGAAATTATTAAACAAAAAAGTGAACCCGTTGAAATACCTTCACTTGACCATCAAACAATTCATAATATTGCAGTCAATACCGCTGAAAAACTTAAAGAAGAAATCAGTACTGAAAAATACGAAAAACAGGTTATGGAAGAATTGGGAATTGAGTCGCTTAAACCTGAAAATAAGATTGAACCTAAGGAAAATGAACCTGTTATCCAGCAGCAGGAAATAAAACCACCCGATAAGCCTAAAGAAGTCAAAAACATAATATATAAGGCAAATGCCACCATAAACTATAATCTTGAAAACCGTTGGCATGTGAGAGATATATATGTTCCAAGCTATAAATGCAAAAACGGAGGTACAGTTGTTTTGCAATTTATAGTGGATCAGCAAGGTAATGTAACAAATGCATCCATTAATAATTCACAATCAACAGATGATCAATGCTTGAGGGATGAAGCTTATCGATCAGTTATGAGTGCAAAGTTTAATTATGATCCTAAAGCTACTCCCAAACAACAAGGTACAATAACCTATATTTTCTTTCCTCAATAATTATAATTTACCATACTGATTCTACAGGATGAATGACTGGACAGGCCGATATTGCGTTATTAATAATAAAGTTACTGAAACGAAAAAATTGTCCAGCCTAATATTGCCACCACAAGTGTTTTATGAAGTTATTAGGGTAATTGATGACGTATTTTTGTTTCTTGAGGAACACCTTGAACGTTTGAGCCATTCATTAAAGAAATTTAGTTTAAATATTGATTTTAAATATATAATGAATATTTTATTAAAGTTAAAGTTCAATAATTCACTTTCTGTTGGTAATGTCAAACTTTTATTATTTTTTAATGAAAAAAACAAAAATATTGACATTGTTGCATATCAAATACCTCACTATTATCCATCAGCAGAACAATATTTAAGAGGTGTTAAAGTATCACTTTACTATAATGAAAGAAAAGATCCTAATATCAAATATGTTAATAATTTGTTTCAGGATAATTGTAAGAACGAAATTATCAGTAAAAATGTCTTTGAAGTACTATTAGTTGATAGCAACTCTTTCATAACTGAAGGGAGTAAATCGAATGTGTTTTTTATTAAAGACGAATATTTACATACTCCCCCCTCCAATCGAGTGTTAAAAGGAATAACGCGACAACAGGTTTTTAAAATATGTAATACACTTAATTATAATATAATAGAAAAGAATATATCCACTAAAGATTTAAATAAATATACTTCCGTTTTTATTACTGGAACATCACCAAAAGTATTACCCATTTATTCAATTAATCAATACAAATACAATGTTCAAAATTCAGTATTGCAAAAAATTATGGAAGAATATGATTTGTATATTAACAAATATGTAACAAAAATCAGGCAATCAGGCTATTCAATTTGAATAATAAAAAACAACACACTATTTAATTACCCGATAGTATTGAGTTATATATCTCATTATTATTACATATTTCAATTGCTTTATTAAACACCACATCGTTTTCAAGTGAAGCCTTTATTCTTCCTTTCTGGTAATAATAACGGCTGGCTATCTCTTCGTTAATCAAATCTTTAATTTCTTCCTTAAATGTTTGTAAATCCTTTTCTTTGTCATGTGCCAGTTTTCTTTTCAATAGATTAAATTCATTTTCTGCTTCCTGAAAATATTTTTCTCTTTTTGCAACAGTTATCAACTCATCTAATTTTTCATCACTGGCAGTTGTATAATCAAAATCTTTATCTTTTAAAAACTGAATAAAATCACTATACTCTTCATCAGAAAACAATAAATCATAATTATTATGTTTAGTAGCAAAATAAGTTGCGTAATCAAAAATAAAGTTTTTGGAATAAAGGCTAATTGTGATTTTCCCTGGTTGTTCCTGTTCAATAGTAATATCCGGAGTAATTCCCCCGCCATCGTAAACCTTACGTCCTTTAGTCGTTCTGAATTCTCTAATTAATGAATCAGGTATTGTGCCAACACTACCATCCTCATTCCGGTGTGTATAATCGACTGCCTGAATACATCGTCCGCTGGGTATGTAATACTTGGCGGTAGTAACCTTTAATTGCGTATTGTAACTTAACTGACGTGTAGTCTGAACAAGACCCTTACCAAAAGTTCTTTGACCTATAATTACGGCACGGTCAAGGTCCTGAAGTGCTCCGGCTACTATTTCTGAAGCTGAAGCAGATGACCTGTTAACCAGAATAATAAGAGGTATGGTGGTGTCAACTGGCTGATTTAAAGTTTTATAAATATTATCCCACTGTTTTACTCTTCCTCGTGTATATACTATTTCTTGTCCTTGCCTGACGAATAAATTTGTTACATTTACTGCCTCTATCAAAAGTCCTCCCGGATTTCCGCGTAAATCAACTATTATGCTTCTGGCACCTGCATTTAATAGTTCCTTAAGCGCATCTCTTGCCTCTTTTCCGGCATCTTTGGTAAAATTCGCAAGCCTGATATAACCAATTTCATTTCTAATTATTCCAAAATAGGGAACATTAGGGATATTAATTTTTTCTCTTATTAACTTCTTTTCAAAAATACCAGTATCTCCTATTCTTTTTAATCTGAGTATTACCGCAGTATTGGGCTGTCCTTTAAGCATCTCGCTAACTTCACTCACTTCTTTCTTAAAAGTGGAAATATCATTAACCGAAAGTATTGTATCTCCAGCTTTTAAGCCAGCTTTTTGGGCAGGAAACCCCTCATAAGGTTCTGAAATAATTGTATAATCCCCTCCTCTTCTTATTAATGCGCCAATCCCTCCATATTCTCCTGTCGTCATAAACTCAAAATCCTTTTGCTCTTCTTCCGGTATATATGTAGTATAAGGATCCAGCGATTCAAGCATGCCATCAATAGCTGATTCAATTAATTTTTTCGGATTTGTTTCATCTACATAAAAAAGATTAAGTTCACGAAATAATGAATAAAAAATATCAAGATTTTTAACTATTTCAAATTCCTTATCTTTTATAACAGTAAAACTGACAGTTAATGCAAAAATTAACCCAATAATAATTAATAGACTAGCCCTCTTCTTTTGAATAATAAGTTTCATTTTTT
>JAJUGM010000070.1 GCA_029268165.1 Bacteroidota bacterium | reverse complement strand
CCAGCTCAGAATATTGGCAAGTTCGTCGCCTCTGAAAGCATCAAAGCCTTTGTAATTTTCACGCCAGAAGGCAGGAATGGAGGTAGGGCCTATTTTAATTGTCCCGTCCACTGTTATAGTGTAGTGAACTCCCAGAAAAGGATTTTTTAAGTTTGGAACCGGATAAATATTAGTTTTTATTGGTTTATCAGGTAATGTATATTTCAGATAAATTCCTTTAAAGGGAATAATGGTATATTTTTCTGAAAAGCCGAAATCACGTGCAATTTTATCAGCATAAAGTCCAGCAGTGTTTATTAACTTACCAGCTTCAATCACATGTCCTCTGGTAGTTTTAATAATGTTTTTCTCTAACCGTTGATAATAGCCTTCGTTAAACCGAAACTGAACGCCCAGCGATATGAGTTCATTTTTAATAGCATTACATACTTCAACGGGGTCAACAGTGGCAGTCGTTGGTGATAGTAAGGCATTCCTGTATGTGCGGGCATTGGGGTCAACATCATTCAGTTGTTTTTCATCAATGATGGTAATATCAACGCCGTTTCTTTTCCCCCTTTTTTCAAGCTCAAACAATGAACCAAGCTCACTTTCATCTTTTGCAACAACAACTTTTCCGGTTTCGTTTATCCTGAGCTTGTTTTCATAGCAATAAGTTTTAAGTGCCTTATTGCCGTCGCGGCAGAATTTTGCTTTGAGTGAGTCAGCTGTATAATAAAAACCTGCGTGCAGCACACCGCTGTTCCGGCCGCTTGAATGCATTGCCACATCGCTTTCTTTTTCAAGGATAGTAACCGAACAGGTTGGGTATTTCTTTTTTATTTCACGCGCTATTGAAAGACCAATAATTCCTGCACCCACAATTAGAAAATCACATGACTCCATATCATACTCATTTAAAATGCCAAAAATAATGGTTTATTCGTGAAACTCAAATTTCAAAAACGAAGTTTCTGAAAATACGGATTCTGAAGGAATCCTTATCACCCCGAATCTCCAAAATATGAGATTATTTCAATTTTTTCCGTTTTATATATAGGTTATTTTTGCCGGATTTTGCTAATTGCAAAGTATACAATTTTTAAAACAGTTTTGTTCATCATTAACTCAGTTCTGTTCTTTGTATATCCTGAAACTTCCTTTTCCTTAGCCTTTCCCTTAAATAATTATTATTTATGTAGTAAAATATTTTAATATGTATTCAGCCATTTATACCGCCTTGCATTTTCACCAAATTTGGCTGTTGCCATAAATTCATGCGTACCAAATGTATGCCCCATAATTTTGTTAAAGCTGTAATCAAAAGCATATCCAAAGAAATACCTGTCATAATTAACTCCAAAGAAATAAGCTATTGAGGCACCTGTGCGGAAAGTAATTCCCGTCCAGTAATCTTCTTTGAAGTAAACTTTTGCAGTAAGGTCAAGCTGGGGTTTTGATGATGTTGGTATTTTCAGTAAAAACGAAGGTTCTACAATAAAGTTGTTGTTTATTGTATAAAAATATCCGGCCATAAAATTGTATTGTCTTTTATATCTGTAATGTGTATCGCCTTTATCACCGAATTGAATTGATGACTGAAAAAGTTGTTTGATTGAAATACCGCCATATATATCCTTGCGGGTGTAAAATGCACCGAAATTAGCATCGGGAATGTAAAGTCGTCCTTTGGTTCCGTCAACAAGATGGTCATACTGCTCGTCGCCCAGATTAATTTTATCTTTATTTATTTTGAACTGGTAAAACATTCCTGATAGGCCGAATGATAACAGTGAATTATCCAGGCGTATGTGATATGAATATGTACCTTCAATGCCTGTTTTATCAATCGGGCCTGTGTGATCGTTAAAAATATTAGCCGCCCATCCAACGCGTCCTGAGCGTGAGCCCCATATCCTTTTTTTGCGGACTGATGCTTCTTTAGCAATATAGCTGTTGTTTAATATTCTGGAATCAATTGATAATGAATGCGTCTTTGGTGTGCCTTTAAACCCGATCCACTGCTCACGGGCAACCAGACTTATGGTCGTGTAACCATCAATTCCCGCTGCTGCGGGATTAATAAGGAATTTATTAAATGTATATTGACTAAAAATAGGAGCCTGTTGACACTTTCCGTTTTCTGCTTTAAAAAGTAAAACAATAACCAAAACTATGAATATGGGTTTAAAAAGGACAATCTTGTAATTTATCATGGTGTTATATCTTTTATTCATGAATCATTTTATTAAAAATTACCTGATAATGGTTACATTGCCGGTGATAGGCTCAGTGCCTTGCTTCAGGTCGATAATATAATAATAGGTATCCATGGGTAATGGTTTTCCTTTTGATGATGTGCCATCCCAGTTGTTTTCATACCCCTGCTCCACACTAAACACCAGGCGCCCCCAACGATCATATATCTTAACGCTCGCTTCAGGGAAAAGGCCTATATTCTTAATTTCCCATTTATCATGAACATTATCGCCGTTAGGGGTGAATGCATTAGGAATATTGTCTTTAATCAGCAACGGGTTACATTCATCTATAAATATTGTATCGCGTCCCTGACATCCATGTTCATCAGTTACTCTCACATGTATAACCTGTCTGCCCGGAAATATCCTTATAGATTGTGTGGTTTCACCGGTTGACCATTGATAGCTGGCGAATTCTCCTGCATCAAGCATGAATTCATCACATAATATAGTATCATGGCCTAATTTTACAACCGGCAAATTATAAAATGTAAGCATTATGGTATCACTTCCTGTACAGCCGTCCTGGTCAGTTACAGTAACATGAACTAAACCTGCTGTATTGGTTGTGTATGAACTGCCTGTACTGCCGTCATGCCATAAATAATTATTATAGATTCCTGCTGGACTTACTGTCACATTTTCACCCTGACAAACAGCAACATCACCTCCCAAATCAGGATAAGGCTGTGATACTAAAACAAGCGTATCGCGTATAGCTCCGCCACATCCTACAGCTGAAATAGCCTGCACACTTATTGAATAAGAGCCACCTTCAACCAGCCAGTCAACATTAATTTGTTCGGTATTTTCCTGGTTAAATCCTAAAACCGGAATACTCCAGTTATAGGTTGATCCGCCGATAGGATTAACATAATACCGGGCATTTGTTTCTCCTGAGCATACAAAATCAATATACCCTGATGCAGAATAACTATTATCTTCAGCCATAATTTGCGGGGTTTCAGGTATCGGATATGCTATACCCCTTGCTGTTTTATCCCATGTACCGGTACATCCCGCAATGGTATTGACCGGCCTTGCCCAGATATTCAATGTGTCGCCGACATTTACAGGTATTGAACATTGATAGGGAGAAACGTTATCGGTATAATATACTGTGCTGCCTCCGTCAGTTGAAAATTCAACGGTATTGGCATTTTCAGGTGTTGCATTAAAAATCATGTCACCCTCACCGCAGAATACAACATCTGTGAGCAACACATCAGGTAATCCGTGTACTGTGATATATCCTTCTTTTGTCAATGTATCTGTTTCGGTTCCTGAGACGATGATTAATCTGATCGTTTTTTCTCCGGCCGTGGTATATATTACACTTTGTGGGCCTTTGGTATTAGCATTAGCCGGAGTAGCCCCTTCCCCAAAGTCCCAGTTGTAAACTGTAGCTGGCGTTACACCTTGTGAAGAATCTGTAAATACCACAGCATCATTAATACAACTGTTTAATTTATCAGCAGTGAATCCGGCAATTAACTCACAATTCAGATTTATTCCGATAAAAATAGTATCGCTCGGCATAGGCCCTCCGCAGTCAGGCGTTCCGGTTGGGTCAACCAATACCCGGAAGTAAGTTGTAGCTGATAATGTATCAGGATTATATGAAGCATTCGTTGCACCACTTATATCTGACCATACAATACCATCGGGGCTTGATTGCCACTGATATGTCCATGAACCCGTTCCTCCTGCAGGGCTGATTGTCATTTGAGCCGGATCGTATTCATAACAGTAGTTGGCATTGGTTTCGCCGCTTATTTCCCCGATAATAAATTCGGGTAATATATTCACCGTAGCTGTTTGTGTAAGTTGCTCACTGCAGCCATTATTATATGCAAGCACATTAAAAGTAGTATTTTCAGTAATGGGTTCTGATGTCAGGTTGATGTTTCCGCTGTTACCGACAACCGGGCTTCCTGAATTTACTGAGCCAACGCGCAACTGATAGTTGAAACCCGTTTGTGAACTGCCGACTGTTACCAATGCCGGTGAACTGTAACAAACAGGAGATGTTGCTGTAACCGAGAGGCCCGTATTGGGCGGAGGATCGACAACAACATTTACAATATCTGTACCACTGTATGTGCCAACCGTTTCAGTTACAGAAACTGAACCCGGACCAACAGTATTCCATGTTACAGTTATTGAATTTCCTGTACCGGAAGCCGGTGTGCCACCGACAACTGTCCATACATATGAATGACCTGCAATCAGTGGTGTTGAATAATTAACTACATTATTTAAACATTGATTTGCTGTACGTGGAGTGATGTAAGGTGCAGGAGTGTTTACAACTGTAATTGACTGAATATCTGTAGCAATGCACCCATTTGATGATGTTTCTGTTAGCTGCAGTTGATATACAGCAGGGAATGAACCGGGAGTAGTAATTGTAATATCGGTTGATGCTTCTGCAGGTGAAGCGATTGTCCCTCCGCTACTGCCAATCCAGCTCCATGAGTATGAACTGCCGGAATGGCTTGTTGTATAATAGTTTCGTACCTCACCTGCGCCCACGGTGAAGATACCCTGAATATCAGGGATGTAGGTATCTTTTATGGTCACGGGATAAAGTGTTTCATCAACACTTCCTGACCCATATGCATCTGAAACCGCAGTTAACCGGATATTATATGTGCCGGCGCCGCCAAAATCAGATCCTGAAAGCTGAATATAATATGTTGACGAACCAATACCTGTTTGGGTATAAGAATTGCTACCAGCCTGATAGCTTAAAGTCCATGACGGACTTCCGGTTAATACAACTGTAACAGTAATTATTTCTCCGTTATTACATATAGATGTCGGACTAACGTTGGTAATACGTGCCGTAACACCGCTGCTTCCCAATGTAAACACATAGCTGTCTGATGCAACGGGCGTTGTGGTTGCTACTGTTCCTGAAGTCATTGTACCAGAAACCTGATTGCCCTTTTCTTCCCAGCGGTTGGCCGGTGTAGCCCATTGTGCCACACGTGTGGAATTAACTGAAACTATTCCGCTGTGTTCGTCCCAGCGTAGCCGTATATTTGCAGTATTTCCTGAAGGCCTTGTAACCATCCAGTATTCATTTGTACTTACCAGATTCAATGGAGATTGCAGGCTGGAAGTATTATATGTGGGATTTGGAGAAGCATTTACATATCGGGCTGTCCATGTATTGGTAGCACTGACGTTCGATAGCAGAATATTACCATACCTTGCTTGCTTCACAGCGGATGTGTTATAATTTCCTACTGGGAAATTGAATGATTGTCCGCTGAGTATAACCTTAGCCAATGGACCGTCAACAAATGAGGCATCACTGCCACCGCTAACAGCAAGGGAAGAGGTATTGGTAATAGTAAGTAAATTGATATCAGTGGTGTTTATTCTTCCACTGGTTAAATATAAACGGCCTGAAACTTCAGCCGTTCCGTTTAATGCTACACCTGCAGGATTATTAATTTTAAAATGATAGAAATGTTCGGGATTGGGTGTATTTATTGTTTGAAGTGCTGTTCCCATAAAAGATACCATGCCGGTACCAGGGACAAAACCATTGCTGACATTATCAGTCCAGTTACCCAGTAAAGTTATGTTTTTATTATAAAGGGTATTATTTACCTGACTTCCTGTTATTAAAAGGTTGCCTTTAATAAGCAGGTTGACATTGGAAAGGCTTTTGCTTATGGGGCCTGTAAATTCAAGATTCTGGTAAATGTAATATGTTGATGAGATTACTGACAGGTATGAGCCAACCGAACCATTATATTCAACAGTACTTCCGGTTGTATTCATAAAATCGGTAAAATCACCGCCTGGAAATACAAATTGACCCATTGGTGTATTATTTACAATTATTCTGCCGTTACCTGAAACATGCCCAAGGCTGTGCCCGATGGTACTTTTTACATCGAGAATGCCGTTATTCTGTACCGAATAGGCTGTTCTGTCGTCATTTGCAATGCTTATGCGATGACCGCTTTTTATTATTATCGGATTTCCATCAGGCGGTACTGTGGCAGGCATACCGTTATGTCCGTTGAGCGCCCAGGTGCCGGCTGTATTCCAGTCAGCCCCAGTTGTTGTAATGTTGGGAGCAAGGTCATAACTGTAATAAATGGGTTTATCAAGAAAATTGCCTGGCTCACCACAGGTATATTCCCCGTCAATATAATTGTCTGTAATGGTTATGGTGTTTAACCCCGTATTTATAACAGCAGCACCAAGATTAGTCCAGCTATTGTTATAAAATCTGGCTCCGGAATAATTGGATTCGTTGCCTGTCACGTCAGTCTCAAGATAATTATAAATATGTGTAACCGAACTCAGGCCGCCAAAAGGCGTACTTGCTACATGCCAGTAATATTGCAGTTCATCATTAAGCACATTGGTTAACGACGGGATTTTTATATTTACCGGCTTAACCGTAATAGAGCCCGGCGAAGATGCATTAAATGTTACATTATAGGTTACAGGGGTATATTTGCCATCCACTCCTATCGGGAAGGTGAATGATGACGGCGATACGGCAGGAAATATTTTTCTTATACCGGCATCGCTTAATACGCCATTCGTCCTTATCCAGTTTTTATTGGCCGGATTACCCGGAGTGCCACCAATTGATGCTGTTGAGCTTAAGGTCAGAAGATACTCATTGGTATAAAGATAACCTGTGGTTAATGTCAGTATGCCGTTAATTGTCGTACTTGCCGTTAATGTAGCTCCATTATCAGCCCCGTTATTGATAGTAATATTGCCAAACTGGCTGTTGCCGGTGCCCGCGATAATCTGGTTCTTTGTGCCCTGCAATAAAAGGCTGCCCGTGCCTGTTGATGCATGGGTATCATTATTAATAATGTTTCCCTGTGCAATAATATTTAGAGTCCCAGCATTAACAAGGCTTCCGCTGTTTATGGTAAGTGAGTCAGTTATAGTTGGATTGCTGCCTGAAAATGTTAATGCTGTGCCTGATGTTTTATCCACCGTAACTTTTCTGAAGGTAGTTGCAACACCAAGGGCAGCATTCTGTTCATTGCTTCCGAAAAATGTTGTTGTGTTTGTGCCTGCATTATAAGTGCCATTATTGGTGAAATTACCCGCAATACTTACATTGAGGTTATTACTGTTAAATGTACTGAAATTGTCATTTATGGTAAAGTTGCCCAGAACGGTCAACGGATTTACCATCAGATTTACTGTTGCTCTGTCATTATTGTCGCGGCCATCAACTGTTACATTTCCCAACGGGCAAGAAGCATCAATATTAAAAGTCTGATTAGTGCCAATATTTGCTGGTGCAAATGCCAGTGTACCTCCGCCGGTAACATTATAATCCGCAGGTCTCAGATAAACATCGCCAAAATCAACTCCTCCGCCACGTACGATATTGACAGCACCTCCTGTAAATTCAAAATAACTACTGTCATTGCATATTTCGAATTTACCACGCGTATTGTCCTGGTTTTTACCGTAAATATTTACAGTTCCTCCGGCCTGCCTGTAGTTGAGGTGTCCGAAAGTAGTAAAGGAGCTGCGTTTGATCTGGCCGTTAATATTGAGCGTTCCTCCGTTGATTACCATTTCAGGGTTGCCTTCTGAAGAATATTCTATGCTATTACGGTTATTATTACCAATATTTCCTACATTTAATGTACCTCCCAGCATTTCAAGTTTTCCGATAAGGAATAATGTATTATTGTTAGCCTCATTCATTAATGTTATACTTGCCACACTGTCAATACTTAAACATGAGGATACCGGAATGGTGAAATTTTGTGCAGACGATAAGATCAGTGTGCCCTGTTTGAAGCGTAATGTTCCGGTAACCAGGGTTACAGCCGGGTCTAATGCCGAAGAAATATTAGCTCTTACGTTTAATACCGGCGTCTGGGAATTGCCTTTGCTGACGGTAAGAGAATAGAATTCTTTATCAGCTCCTCTGATGCTGGCTTCTTTTTCTCCTTTAAAATAAACAAGTATCCGGCCGCCATAGTTGGCATCGAATGTTCCGTTTCCGGTCAAGTCTCCGAATAATTCAAGGGTGTGATTTACAACCGTACCCCCATTTTGCGGTCTGAAGGTACTACTAACATTAAAATTGCCATACACACTGATATTCTGAATGTTATTATTACGCACTTCAAAGATACCTGCATTAATGTTAAAGTCTCCATTAACCGTAATCTGATGGACTGCAGCGTTGTTTGTATTAACCTGGCCTGCTCCTTCCTTGGTCAGGTTTTTATAAATTAGCAGGTTGCTGTTAGGCAATGTTATGGTTCTGCCGTTACCCGGTGTGAGTTTAAGATTGCAGTAATGGTCGAGAGTCATACCTGTGACGTCTGAGGTAGTTGGGATGTTAATATCATTTGAGTTAGCATAATACTCCACTGTTCCGCCATTCTCGCCCAGAAAATCGCCAAAGTCACCCTGAGGGAAGTAGTTATTGCTGGCTATTCTGATGGTTCCGGTACCTTTAATTCCCCTGTTGGGTATAGATTCAAAATTGTGGCCGGTATAATTCTGCAGGTCTAGCGTAGAGCTATCTGCTATTATTAATGTGCCGCATACTCTTCCGTTCTGGTTTATTGTAACTGTATGATTATGCGTTTCATCACCAATAACAACCACTGTACTGGCATCGGGTATGCTTGCACCGCCTGGCCCTCCTACTCGTTCAGATGACCATGTAGCTGTGTTGTCCCAGTCGCCGTTAACACCGGTGCTATATCTTACAGGTACGGCATTAAATGCCGAAGGCTCACCCGCAGTGTATTCTCCGTCAGCTTTATAGGCCGTGTCATAGGTAATGGTATTGGTTCCGTCATTTACAAGAAGAGGATTATTAATCACTACCCATTGCGCTGTGTCGCCGTTTCTGTATGCTGCCGGTACATAAAGGCTTTCGGTGCCGTTTACAAAATCATTGGATAAGGGGTCATAAGTATAATTATGGACTACAGATCCTGCAGCAACGCCCGTGAAACCTGTGCTTGTCGTTTTCCAGTAGCATGAAAGTGCATTGGTATTTTGCAACAGCGGATGCCTTATGTTCACAGGCCTTGTGGTAACTGTGCCATAAGTAGCAGGAGCTATGCCATATCTTATAGAAGCTGGCATGTAATAGTAGGTAGTATTGGAAGCATTATAAAAGCCAACAGGAAATAAAAATGCAGTTGTACTATTATATTGCTTACTTACTCCTGCATCGGAAACCAATCCCGAGGTCTGAATCATCCGGTTGCGGTCAAAATTTTTCCCGTTTCCGGTAAGGCCGTCAAAAACGTCACCTGTTTCAGTAAATAACAGGTTATACCTTCCAATATTAAGGCGTGCAGCAGTATTTGCAAGCCTCAGGTCGCCGGTAATGGTAATATCTGCCTGCATGCTTACTGAACCACCTGTTTTATTGAGTGTGAGATTATTGAATTTACCTGTCCCGTCCCCGCTGATTGTTTGGGCAGCAGTGCCGGTAAGCTGAATACTTCCCGCACCGCTAACAGGCTTAAAATGTGTGCCCGAGTTAATGATATTACCCCTCACTTCAATAATTCTGCCATTATCATTCAATGTACAGCCGTTATCGATCTGTAATGCAGCATTAACAATAACGGGCACTGAAGCATTGGTGTTGTTTAAGGTCAGGGTAGAAGCATTTGAAATGGTCAGATTATTAAGGCTGCCGGTGATAGTTCCCTGAATGTCAAATGTCTGAGGAGTGGTTCCGTTAAAAATGGTGGTGTTGGTTCCAGGCATGTATACAGCTGCCGAATCTATAGTAAAATCACCGCTTGCAAACAGGTTTACATCAGGATTGGGCGCTGTCATATTTAATACAGCATTGGTGTTTATATTAAGAGTATTGAGTACCACCAGAGGCTGAGGTGTTAATGTAGGCGGTGCTGATGCTGTGCCGGGATTGGTGTACTGAACAACACGCAGGTCGCGGGCAGCATTAACTCCGGTAATGTTCAGATTATAAAACGGTACAGTGGAATTAATGTAAGCATTATTCCCGTTTGGAATATTTATATTGAAGGTACCTCCTGTAATATTAATATTTTTTGAATCTGAACCAAAGAGGACACTGAAATAGGTACCACTGCTGCCGGGAGACATATCAGCTGTATCAGAGGTCGGATTGTTTATATTGATGGTGCCTCCGGATATATTTACTACATTATCAGGATATCCCATGGATAATGTGGCATGATAACCATGGGAAGTATTGCCCGACAATGTAATTATACTGTTTCCGCTAACATAAAATGCGCCTCTGTGAGTCCCGCTCAAACTTGATGTTCGAATTAAGGGTACCTGCAATGTACTGTTATCAATAGAAACCGTACTTGCTTCACGGGTTACAATACCTCTTCTCATCGATGCTGATGCATCGTCCATATTAAGCAGGGCATTATTGGTAAGTTTAAGTATTCCATATATATACATGCCGCGATTAAGATCACTCGTATAGTATCTCACCTGTGCGGCATCAATCCATAAGGCAGCATCCTGGTCAATCAGGTAAAACTGGCTTGACAAGGCAGGTAATGAAATGTTGTTGCCAAGCCTGCATGTACCGCTGTTAATGGCCAGAGCATTTAAATTTAAAATG
>JAJUGM010000069.1 GCA_029268165.1 Bacteroidota bacterium | reverse complement strand
TGTCTGGCTTTATGTTTGTGAAAAAGAATTAAGAAAGGAATGGAATAAAATAAGCTCTATTTCATACGATGGCCTTGATAAAAAAGGTCAGCAAATAAAATATACCCTGATTCGTTATCTTACATCAAAAGGTTTAAGAAAAGACTCGGCGGGATTGAAGCAGTTAAATCCGGAAGATATCCGGTTAGTTGAAGAAGGTTATTCCAATTATATTTTCAGGAATAAATACGGGATTTATCCCCGTTTGTATCAGACAATTTGGGAAATAGATATGTATTTGAAATCAGGCGAAGTATATGCCCATTCATTAGCGCAACGTATTGCATTTTTAAAGTTGGCATTCAGTCAAATCAAGAAGCATTTTATTTTTGGAGTAGGGACAGGAGATCTTAAACTTGTCATGAAATGTCAACGTGAAAATGAGGGTTTAATGTTTCAGAACGATTGGATTGGCAAGCCACATAATCAGTATGTCAATTTTCTTATTACCTTTGGTATTGTTGGTTTTATATGGATTTTTTTCTCACTGTTAGTTCCTTTATTTTATGAAGAAGCTGTTCATTTTATCCTTTTGAAAGTATTTCTTCTAATATTTTTCATTTCAATGCTCTATGATGACACCTTTGATGCACATGTCGGCATCGCTTTCTTCTCCTTTTTCTATTGTATTTTTATTTATTTATGGGATAAAGGAAGCGTTAAAATTGTTGCAGATAAATATGTAAAATAAGTATATTCAGAAATAATCATTGCGGTTTGACGTTGTCCTTAACCTTCAGCAGATCATAATATTTCCCTGAATAAATTACTGACGAGATATAATAGCTGAATTGCCCGCTTTTTTCAGAAGCAATATGAGATGATTTGCTTATCAGAATATGCGTTATTTTATATTTTCTCAATATACTTAACCTTGTTCTGTTATCGGTTTTGTTTTCAAAAAAAGTTGCAACATCCTTTTTTCTCTGTTCATTATCTTTTATCCAGTATGAAGGATAAATACTTGCAGTAACTTTCATTCCGTATGATGGCAATAATAATGCAGTTTGGGTATCTGTGAGGCAGATTAAGCTGTCGGGCGTAAGTTCATCAATAGTTTCCAGTTCCCTGTATGGTTCGGGATTATGGCTTAGAATAAGAATTTCGGGGTCGAAGCATAAATGAAACAATGGAAATAAAATCATCAGAATTAAAAAAACAAAGGAAAGGATAATTTTCTTCCGGTTTGGGGAAATATCGGCTTTTGTGAACCAATTAACAATTAACAGATGAATCACCATTACCATGAAAAATATTACACGGCCGTATCCGTATTGGCGGGTAAAGTATCCGTATAGATAAACGACAAGAAGAAAAACAAATGATAAAGCAAATGCACCGGCCGGGAAGATTCTGTTCCCTTGCCATAACAATGGAATGCACATCCATAAGGGCAGGAGCCTGATAAATAATCTTTTATAAAAAGTAAAACTATCTGCATGAAATTGAGATCCTTTTGATTGCACCAGTAGCAGATCCCAGAATGGATAATAATGCCAGAGGCCTGCCAGTGCGAATGGCAACAAAATACAAAAAAGTAATTCAGACCAGCTTTTCATAGAAACAGCATCTTCTTTTTGCATGATTACCAATGCAGTAAAAAAAATAAAAAGAAAGATAGCCGTGGTGGGATGTGTCAATAAGACTATTGTATTTAGCAACATACAAATAACAGTCCGTAAAAACCGTCCTGAAGCGCTTAAATGCTTTCTTCGCATAAACAATGCAACAGAAAATAAAGTCAGGATAAAAGCAAATGTTGACGGATAGGGCAATACATAATGTAATGTTTTAATATGATAAAACGAACTGTATCGCCAAACCATGGGCCCCCAGGCAAAAAGCTGCAGCAGTAAAAAATATAAGGCTGTTTTCTGTTGTTTTTCGGTGAACATAGAAAAGATAAAATAGCGTATGGCAACCAGCAGTAAAGCCAGGTTGATAATTCCTGCGGCTCCTAATAAAATAAATGGGCTGAGATGCGTAAAATATCCTATGAAACCTATGAACACTGAATAGGGTGAAAAGAAAGCATGTGGCAGGTCAACATCAATAATAGGGTGCATAGGATTAAGCGGGTTTTCAGATAAAGCCCTTATCACCGCAGCATGTTCCCAGAAATCTTTGCCGTGGATGCCGATTAACAGATACATCATTTCAAACAGAAAAACACACAAGGCAAGCCATAAATAACTATTGTGTGAGGATGCTATTCTGTCAATGCGTGATAAAAAGTCTGATAAATATCTGTACAATGTATTAGTTGCTAATATTGAATATCTTAGTTTAAAATAAAATAGCAAAATTAACAGAAAGATTGAAAATGCCATAACGGTAATTATTTAGTATTTGCTTAACTGAAAGATAGATTGTACTTTTATCAGCCGGTTTAATTTTTCGGATGAAATTCTCACTTAATTCTATTTATTCTAATATCTATAGGCGTTATGACCTGATGAACCGCCTGTTTACTTTTGGTTTGGACCAGAAATGGAGAAAATACGCTGCAAAGCAATGTATTAAGGAGCACCCGGCAAAAGTGCTTGATTTATGCTGCGGGACAGGCGATTTGGCAATTGCTTTGGAACTTTTAGCAGGTGACAAGATAAATATTACAGGTTATGATGCGAATAAACAGATGCTTGAACTGGCCATGCAGAAATCAAGGAAAAAGGGCTGCAGCTGCATTGAGTTTATTTTAGGTGATGCAATGAGTATTCCTTTCCCGGAAGACAGTTTTGAATGTATTACCATTAGCTTTGGATTTCGCAACCTTACTTATCATAACCCATACCGTGATAAATATTTATCGGAGATATACAGAGTTTTGAAAGTAAATGGTAAAATATTTATTCTCGAAAGCGGAATACCAAAAAACCTCATGATGCGGTTTTTATTTAAAACCTACCTATATTTTATATTGATACCTCTTGGCCTTATTATTTCAGGAAGTGGAAGGGCATACAGGTACCTGGCACAGTCATCTGCCGGATTTTATACCGAAGAGGAATTAAAGCAGTTGTTGAATGAACATGGATTTCAAATACAATCAACCTATAGATTTTTTTTTGGAGCAGTCAACTTGTTAATTGTTGTTAAAAATAAACTGAGTGCATAAAAATAAATCTAATAGAAAAAATTCATGAACTTTCTTTATTAGAATATATAAATTTACAAAAAAATTTGCTTATGAAGTGCAGATTATGCGGTAGCGTTAAACTCAGGCCATATTATCATCAGGGTTCTCAAAGGCAGTATTTATTTTACAGATGCTTGCATTGTAAGCTAGTTAATCTTGATTTGAAAAATGTTGATATTATAAGTAATCAGCAAAAATATCCTGAGCAATTCAGTCCGCCTGCAAATTATGAAATGGAGATAAGTGCCGGAAAAGCCTATGAATTTATTGTAAAATATGTGCCTGTGAAAGGAAGCTATTTGGAAATTGGTTGTGGAAACGGAGCCCTTCTTTATTTTGCCAAAAAAGATGGCTGGATTGTAAAAGGGTTAGAATTATCCCCTGTATTGGCCCACTTTGTTAAAGAAAAATTAGCTATTGATGTGGATGTACAAAATTTTTTAGAAACAGAGTACCAAGCAGAACAGTATGATTTAATATCTCTCCGACATGTATTAGAGCATTTGCCTGATTCTTTACTCGCTATGAAAAAAATATACCTGCTTTTAAAGAAAAATGGTTACGCACACTTTGAGTTCCCTAATATTGAAAGTCTTTCTCACAGATTGCAACGATTCAGGGAAAAATTTGGATTTAAAAAGAAATATTCAGTTAATTATTTCCCCGCTCATTGTAATGAATTTTGCAAGTATTCTTTTAAGTATTTGTTAAGTAAAAGCGGATTTAAGCTTATCCGTTGGGAAACTTATTCATCCAAATTTTTTTCAAACTTAATTTATAATCATATTCACATAGGAACAAAAGCAAGGGCAATAGTTCAAAAAATATAAACCTATATTAAAAAGAATATTTATACTTTCCTTATAAGACTTTTAAACGCATAAACAGGAATCACTAAACCAATGACAATTAAAGAATTAAACGACTTCTGCAAAAACACGTTGATCAGCCATCTTGAGATTGAATTCCTTGAATATGGCGCTGATTATGTTATAGCCCGTATGCCTGTTAATAACAAAAAGGTGCAACCCATGGGTATATTACATGGTGGCGCAACGCTTGCATTAGCTGAAACAGTTGCCAGCGTTGGTTCTTTTCTGCTTATTGACCGGAAGAAATATACAACCCGCGGATTGCAGGTATCAGGAAATCATGTTTCAGCAGTAAGAAACGGAGATGTTTTTGCCAGGGCACAGATAATCCATAAAGGGCAGATGACGCATATCTGGGAAGTAAGAATAACAAATAGTGAACAAAAACCGGTTTCATTTGTAAGAGTAACAATGATTGTGCTTGATATTGAACAATTAAGAAAGAAGGAAGGCATTACTGATGAAGCCCGATAATGTAAAGGAATATGATCTTACAGATGCAATTGCGGCTTGCATACAAAACAACCTGACTTTTGCCGCATACCGTTTGCCTGATCAGCCTGTTTCAACCCTGGTGGTTCAGGATGATTCACCTGCAAAGATCATTGATAATAATTCCGACTTTGATATACTGAAAGGATTTATTGTTGCACCTTTTGCTACTGAAACTCATTGTCACAGGTTTGTTATCGAACCCCGGTTGTTTTATGGCACTGAAATACCTTCAGCGTTGATTCATAAACTGAAATCATATAACAACGCAGGAAAAAGCCGAAAAATGAGCGATATCCCTTCTGAGATAAGCAAAGAAGAATATATCGCACAGCTTGAATATATTATATTAAAGATTCAGCAGGGTATATTTGAAAAGGTTGTTCCCAGCAGAGTTAAGATCGTTTACGGTAATTTTGACACTAAAGTAGGCTTCATTTTTACTTTGCTTTGTAAAACTTATCCTAATGCTTTTGTATATGTTTTTAATAATAATGATCATCTGTGGATAGGAGCTACTCCTGAGCCATTTCTGTTGGCCACAAACGGCACCATGCAGACGGTTTCGCTTGCCGGCACCAGACCCTATTCAGATACCAATTTGAATATTGGAGGATGGAATAGTAAGGAGCGTCTTGAACAGGAATACGTTACAAGATATATCTCAGGCGTGATTTCACAGTTTAATCTCACAAAAGTCAGTTTTCGCGGCCCATATACACGAAAAGCAGGAAACCTGCTACATTTATGTTCCGACTTTAGCTTTCCGGCTGAAGAGCTGAAAGGCAGGTTAAACCAGTTTCTTAAAGTACTGCATCCGACTCCGGCAGTATGCGGTATGCCATACAAAGAAAGTCTTAATATGCTTTTAGAAATCGAAAAGCATAACCGGGAGTATTATGCCGGTTATCTCGGGCCTGTCGGGCTGGATAAAAACATATCACTTTTTGTGAACCTGCGCTGTATGAAAATATTAACCGGAAAGGCAGCACTTTATGTTGGAGGCGGCATAACTGCCGATTCTGTGCCTGATGATGAATGGCAGGAAACTGAAATGAAAGCAGAAACATTGCTTTCGGTAATCAGGCAGATTAAAAACTGAAGATGCATATCAGACAACATATTGCCGATATACCTTATATCCTGAGTCAGAGGGGTATTGAAAAGGTAATCATTTCGCCGGGATCCCGGAATGCGCCTTTAATTAACTCCTTTCTGAATATATTTGGCGATGGTTGTATTAGTATTATCGATGAACGAAGTGCCGCCTATGTTGCACTGGGTATTGCACTTTTTACTGATAAACCTGTTGTTCTGTTATGTACATCGGGCACAGCAGCCTTAAATTATGCTCCGGCAATAGCTGAGGCTTATCATCAGGGTGTTCCTCTTATAGCTGTCACAGCCGACAGGCCCGCTGAATGGATTGGGCAGCAGGATAATCAAACCATCCGGCAGCAAGATATTTATGCCGGTAATATTAAAGCCTCATTCACGTTGCCGGTTGAAATGCATCATGATGATGACCTGTGGTTTGTGCATCGAACGGTTAACGAAGCGTTTAATCTGGCAACATCAGAGCGGAAAGGTCCTGTGCATATTAATGTACCGCTCAGGGAACCGCTTTTTGATGTATTGCCGGAACACGGCATGGTTGCGTTAATAAAAACTGCCAGATGTGATAATTCTCATGAACCTGCTGACCATTTTAAAAAAATATGGCAGGAAGCACAGAGTATATTAATTGTTGCCGGTCAGCAGCCTTATCAGCCTGCATTAGAACTGTCATTAAAAGCAATGCAGGATAAAAAACGTATTTGCATCATCGGTGAACCTGTTTCAAATTTAAATTTTGAAGGTGTTATCAGGAACACGGAACTCATATTAACTATGGGTAAGGATAATCGTGATCTTGAACCTGAATTAATAATATATTTTGGAGGGCAGGTCGTTTCAAAACGCCTTAAACAGTTTTTAAAGACATGTAACACAAAACACACATGGTTTGTTGATCCGGCCGGCCAACATGTTGACACTTTCAGAAAACTTACCGATGTAATAATATCCCCGCCTGCTGTTTTTTTTAATGCTTTTAAATCTGTGACATCAGCTGTTGAATCGGATTATTATCTCAGATGGCACAAACGATCTGTAACCCTGAAGGAAAAAATCATTAATAATACAGAGCTGAATGTATATAGTGATTTGTCAATCATTTACCACACAGTCAGTAATCTGACTGATAATATTATTTTATTTGCAGGCAATTCAACTATAATACGCTATCTTGGTTTTTTCCCGCCCCGGTGCAGGCAAATTTTTTCAAACCGTGGCACTTCAGGTATTGACGGTTGCCTGTCAACCGCAGTGGGGGTGGCCTTATCGACAAACAAAACCGTTGTGGCGCTGCTAGGCGACCAGAGTTTTGTATATGATTCCAATGCCTTGTGGAACAGATCGTTGCCTCGTAATCTTAAAGTTGTAGTTTTCAATAATCAGGGAGGAGGAATTTTCAGCCTGATAGAGGGACCCCGTTCAACGCCGGCTTTCAAAGATTATATCGAGGCATATCATCCGGCCTCGTTGGCTAAATTATGCGAAGCCTTTAATGTATCTTACTTCGTTTCTGACAACATGAATTCACTGGGACAATTTTTTGATCTGTTTATAAATCACGATAATACGGCGGTTTTGGAAGTTATTACAGATTCGGCGGTAAATCCTGAAGTTTTTCGTAATTTTATGCAACAAATTAAAGAACCCCTATGACGCACAAAAGAGATTGGAAGCCTATAAAGCAATATGAAGATATTTTATTTGACTTTTATGAAGGTATAGCCCGTATTACGATTAATCGCCCGCGTTATCACAATGCTTTTACACCCGATACTGCTCAGGAAATGTCAGATGCCTTAAAATGTTGCCGTGATCATGCTGATATAAACGTTGTTGTCCTTACCGGAGCCGGTGACAAGGCATTTTGCAGCGGCGGTGACCAGCATGTTAAAAGCATTGCCGGATATGTTGGCAAAGATGGCATTCCGCGGCTGAATATACTTGATGTACAGAAGCAGATTCGTTCTTTACCCAAGCCGGTAATAGCCATGGTTAATGGTTATGCAATTGGCGGAGGGCACGTATTACATGTTGTCTGCGATTTGACCATTGCATCAGAAAAAGCAATGTTTGGACAAACCGGGCCTAAAGTCGGCAGTTTTGATGCCGGATTTGGTTCTTCCTATCTTGCACGTATAGTTGGGCAGAAAAAAGCACGTGAAATATGGTTTTTATGCAGGCAATACACGGCAGCTGAGGCTTATGAAATGGGTCTTGTAAATATTGTTGTCCCTCATGAGCAGCTTGAGGATATTACAGTGGAATGGTGTAAAAAAATTATGGAACATAGCCCGCTTGCCCTGCGTATGATTAAAGCCGGGCTTAATGCGGAACTCGATGGACAGGCTGGCATTCAGGAACTGGCAGGTAATGCAACCATGCTTTATTATATGACTGAAGAATCGCAGGAAGGCAAAAAGGCCTTTCTTGAAAAACGAAAACCCGATTTTAAGAAATTTCCTAAATTTCCGTAAGAATTATCTGTATGAAACAAAAAGTAACAGTTTGGCTTCAGGCGTTCCGGTTAAGGACACTTCCGCTGGCACTTTCAAGTACCTTGTTGGGCAGTTTTCTGGCTTATTCGAAAGGGAAATTCAGCTTAGGGGTATTTTTTCTTGCATCACTGACAACTCTGTTTTTACAGATACTCTCAAATCTGGCTAATGATTACGGTGACGGCATCAGGGGCAGTGATGATGAAAACCGCCTTGGGCCTGAACGTGTGATTCAATCGGGTAAAGTTACCCTGAAAGCTATGAAAAGGATGATCGTTATATTTATTCTACTTTCATTGATTTCAGGCACTGTACTTATTTTTACCGGACTTCCGCAATATCCGGTATACAAAACAGCTGTGTTTTTTGTTATAGGCCTTTCTGCAATTATTGCAGCAGTAAAATATACTATTGGTAAACAACCTTATGGATATGTCGGTCTGGGTGATATATTTGTTTTTATTTATTTTGGAATCGTTGGCGTATGCGGAACTTTTTATCTGCATACAGGTTTCTTTGATCCATGGGTATTACTTCCGGCTTCAACAATAGGAATGTTTAGTTCTGGTGTTCTGAATATTAATAATTTACGTGATATTCATAATGATACAAAAAATGGAAAAAGGACATTAGTAGTGCGACTCGGCATAAAAGCAGCAAAAATATACCATGTTGTATTAGTGAGTTTGGCCGTTTTACTGAGTGTGTTTTATACAGTAATTTTTTTTAAATCACCTGTACAGCTATTGTTTATGGTTACCCTGCCATTTTTGATGGTTGAAGTCAGGAATGTTTTTCAGAACTCCATACCTGTTGAGCTGAATAATGAACTGAAGAAACTTGCATTAACTACATTTGCTTTTTCTCTGACCTTCGGACTCGGGCTAATATTGTGATATGATAAAAGCCTCTTATCTCAGAAAAACGCTTCATTTTATCCGTCCTGCCGGTACTTCAAGAGGAATTATGTATGAAAAGCCGGTATGGTATATTTTTTTACACGATGATAAGAATCCTGACATACAAGGGATTGGTGAATGTTCTTATATACCCGGATTAAGTGCAGAAACTGAAAATGATATTGACAAAAAGATTGAGGAAATCTGCTATTTAATTAATCAGGGATGCTTTGATTTTAATCAGGGGCTTTCCTCTTATCCATCAATAAATTTTGGCATTGAAACCGCATTAATTGATCTGCGGTCGGGTGGTGAAAGAAAACTGTTCCCTTCGGATTTTGTTTCAGGTAATGACTGTATTTCTATAAACGGACTTATATGGATGGGTAAACGCGATGAGATAATACAACAGATTAATGAAAAATTACAGAAAAATTACCGTTGCCTTAAACTTAAAATAGGAGCACTTGATTTGGATGAAGAACTTGAAATACTTGGCTATATAAGAAGACATGCTGATTCAGCAAAACTTGAATTAAGGCTTGATGCCAACGGGGCTTTTAAGCCCTGTAATGTGATGAATGTGTTGGAAAAGTTATCCGGGTTTGATGTTCATTCCATTGAACAACCTATTGCCAGGGCGCAATGGAGAGACATGGCATATATATGCAACAATTCACCCGTTCCCATAGCCCTTGATGAAGAGCTGACCGGTCATTTAAGTTCAGATGAGAAAGCAGAGCTGATTAATCAGATTAAGCCGCAATATCTGGTCTTAAAACCAGGACTCTTAGGAAGTTTTAATCAGGCACTTGAATACATTCAGCTTGCGCAAAAGACAGGCATTGGCTGGTGGATTACTTCGTCACTTGAGTCAAACATCGGATTAAACGCCATTGCTCAATGGACTTATACGTTGGGGAATAATATGCCACAAGGCCTTGGAACAGGATTACTTTACAAGGAAAATGTGCAAAGCCCGCTTGAGTTATCAGGTGACAGGCTTTGTTTTAATACTCGGAAAAAATGGGATTTATCTTTTTTTAGAAAATCATGATGAAATCATTATCAGGCTTAGGAATCGGCGATGAATTTATAAATGCAGCTGATTTACCTTCATTTAGCCTGCAAAAATTGAAAAACAAAAATATGCCCGGATGGGAAAAGAAAATATATTCATTTATCATTGAGTTTTTAAATAATTCAGATAATATAATTCAGGAAAGCAGTGGTACAACAGGTACTCCAAAAAAGTTCAGTCTTTCTAAAAACACTATGATTCATTCAGCGCAACAAACCATTGATTTCTTTGGTTTAAAAAAGAATCAGGTTGCTTTGCTATGCCTGCCCGTTGATTATATTGCCGGTAAAATGATGATAGTGAGGGCTATGTTGGCCGGGATGCATTTAACATGGGTAAAGCCATCTTCTAAGCCTGAAATTCAACAGGACAACTGCATAGACTTTTGCGCCATGGTGCCTTTGCAGGTTTATAAATTGATTAAAAATGGATTTGATTTTAATCATTTGAAAACGATAATTATTGGCGGGGCTGAACTGTCGCCTGAGTTAGAGGACTATCTGCAAGGCATCAGCACTTCGGTTTACGAGACTTTTGGCATGGCTGAAACATCTTCACATATTGCCTTAAGAAGGGTAAATGGTGTAAAACCAGAATCTTGTTTTACAGCACTTCCGGATGTAAAAGTTTCTGTTGATGAAAGGAATTGCCTGATTGTTGAGGCTGCTTACCTTCC
Source organism: Bacteroidota bacterium (assembly GCA_029268165.1). GTDB lineage: Bacteria > Bacteroidota > Bacteroidia > Bacteroidales > UBA10428 > UBA5072. Next base: position 208 of record JAJUGM010000069.1, on the reverse strand, counting down.
GCATCCTGTTATAACCAATGATATTGTTGAATTGCTTGATAATAAAAGATTCCGCTGGATAGGGAGAATAGATAACCTCATAAACAGCGGCGGTCTTAAAATAAATCCTGAAGCAGTTGAAAAAGAAATTTTTAATAAAACAGGTTATGAAATGTTTTTAGTTGGTATTCCGGATGCAAAACTTGGCTTTAAACCTGTATTAGTCACC
>JAJUGM010000068.1 GCA_029268165.1 Bacteroidota bacterium | reverse complement strand
AGAGCGCTGATGCAACTTTTTGCCATCATTGCTAAGCAGGATGAGGGAGTTGAAGCAACACAGGTGGAGTATGTAAAAAATTTCCTGCAACAGCAATTAAACGATGAAGAAGTAAAAGAATATTTCTCACTCTTTGAACAATATGCCGGATTAACAGATATCAATAACTACGATATTGAAAATGAGGAAGAAAAGGGTGCACCCAAACTCACTTCCGTAAGAGATTCAGTTCGTATCCTGGGTTTGTGCAAAAAAATAAATAAAACACTGACCCAAAGACAGAAAGTTGTTGTTCTGGTTCGCCTGTTTGAGATTATTAATGCCGACCGGAAATTTACAGATCAACGCATGCAAATTGTCAATACTGTTGCCGATGTTTTTAAAGTAACAAAAGAAGAATTTGCCAGTATTGAAAAATTTGTTGTAAAAAATGAAGCAGACGAGCTTGACGACATCAATATTTTAATTATTAACGATAAGCCTTTTAAGCCAAGGTTTGCAAAGAAAATACATACCAAACAGCTTGATGCCAATATCTTTATCCTGAGAATAAAAAGTGTAGACCTTTATTTTTTAAAATATACAGGTGGTGAAGACTTATTTCTAAACGGCCTTCCGGTAAGAATTGACCGCATTTACCTTTTTGCCAACGGCAGCACTGTAAAATTACCCAAGGCAGCCCCAGTTTATTATAGCGACGTTGCATCGCACTTTCTGGCCGATACAATTGCAAGCCAGATTTCATATACTGCCAGAAACCTTGAATTCAAATTCCCTAACGGAAATATTGGTTTACGCAACATCAGCTTCTCAGAAGGACACGGTAAGCTTATTGGCATTATGGGCTCAAGCGGAGCAGGAAAAACCACCCTGCTTAACGTCCTTTGCGGCATTGATAAACCTTCTAAAGGCGAAGTCCTGATAAACGGAATTAACCTTCATAAAGAAAAGGAAAAACTTGAAGGAGTTATCGGCCTTGTGCCTCAAGATGACCTGCTGATTGAGGAACTTACAGTTTTCCAGAATTTATATTTCAATGCAAAATTATGCTTTAAGGATAAATCAGATAATGAAGTAATAGAACTTGTTAATAAAACATTACAAAACCTGGGCCTTTTTGAACTTAAGGACCTGAAAGTTGGCTCACCGCTTAATAAAACCATAAGTGGCGGCCAACGAAAAAGGCTTAATATTGCCCTTGAACTTATCCGTGAACCATCTATTCTTTTTATCGACGAGCCAACATCGGGACTTTCATCACGTGACTCCGAAAATGTGATGGACCTAATACGTGAACTTACGCTGAAAGGAAAGCTCATTTTTGTTGTCATTCACCAGCCGTCTTCGGAAATTTACAAAATGTTTGATAAAATGATTATCCTCGATACGGGTGGTTATATGATATACTACGGAAACCCGGTGGAAGGAGTCATGTATTTCAAACGACTTGATGCCCAGATTAATAGTGAAGTAGGCGAATGTCCTACCTGCGGTAATGTTAACCCCGAGCTGATTTTTAACATTATAGAGGCAAAAGTTGTTGATGAATTCGGAAATTACACCGATGCACGCAAAGTGACTCCGCAACAATGGGAAGAACATTTCAAACATAATATCACTTACAAAGAACTGCCACCTGTAGATGATTCGCCGCCAAAAAACCTGAGAATCCCTTCCTGGCTTACACAATGGAAAATATATTTTTTCCGGGACTTTTTATCAAAAATCAGCAATCGCCAGTATCTTGCGCTTAGCATGCTTGAAGCCCCCATACTGGGATTTATTCTCTCATATATCATTCGTTACTTCGAAGATCCTAATTCCAACATATATATCTTCAGGGTAAATGAAAACATCCCCATTTATATTTTTATGGCCCTCATTGTGGCACTGTTTCTTGGCCTTACAGTTAGCGCCGAAGAAATCTTCAGGGACCGTAAAATATTAAAACGTGAATCATTCCTTAACCTTAGCAGGTCAAGCTACCTGATGTCCAAAATAATTATTTTGTTTGTTATATCAGCCATTCAGTCGTTTCTGTTTATCATCATTGCCAATACCATTCTGGGAATAAGAGATATGTATTTCGTTTACTGGCTTGCTTTGTTTTCTACTGCCGCTTTTGCCAATATGCTCGGATTAAATATCTCAGCCACATTCAATTCAGCAGTTACCATCTATATCTTAATCCCGTTGGTAATGATACCTATGATGATACTCAGCGGAGCTATGTTTAGTTTTGACAAGCTTAACCGTACTGTTAGCCGGGTAGACAAAGTGCCTATTATTGCTGAGTTCATGGTAACCAAATGGACTTATGAAGCCCTGATGGTACATCAGTATAAGGATAACAAATTCATGAACTATAAAAAATCAAAAGTTAAACTATACGAACTTGAAAAAATTGAAAGTCAGTCAGATTACAAAAAAGTATACTGGCTCCCGGAATTAAACGAAAGACTCGAAAGGGTTACCCGTGAGCTCGACAATATCGGAGCAGTAAGCATATCAACCAATGACCTTATTTTACTTGCTAATGAAATTAAAACTGAAAGTAAAATCAATACCAATGTCCGCCCGTTTGATGAAATAGAAAATCTGACACCCGATAAATTCGACAGAAATACAGCAAATAAGGTTTATAATTATCTGAAATCACTGGATAAATATTATGGTGACGAATTTCAGAGAATAAGTGCTAAAAAAGAAAACTATATTAATTTCTGGCTCGAAAATAATCCTGATGGATACTACCTATTGCGGGATAATTATCACAATGAAGGAATTTCAGATATAGTCAGAAAAGTTTACGAAAAAAACAAAATACTCGAATTCAATCACCGACTTGTACAGCATTACGATCCTATTTATCAGGATCCGATTCCTGCCGGGCCATTAAGTATTCGCACTCATTTCTTCTCACCGGTAAAACCCTTTATGGGTAATATTTTCGACACTTATTGGTTTAATATTTACCTTGTTTGGATGTTGACATTGTTATTTTACATAATTTTATATTTTGATGGCCTGAAAAAATTATTAACCTTTACAGAACGATTTAAAAAGAAAAATAATTAATGATTTGTTTGCACATGTTTTATATTTTTATTCATATCGTTAATTTTGTTTTTAATCAAATTATTTGAATTATGATAAAAAAGCTCGTATATGTTCTGGCAGTTGTTTTAATTTTTGGTTCATGCAGGTCAGGGGAAAAACAGACCTCTGAAACCGAATTTGAAGTGCCTGATTCTGTTCTGAATACAGAAGTGCCTATTTCAGAAGATGTTATGCAGAATATTATACAGAATATATCTTCTCCTATTGAAATGGCTGCGCTTATTAAAGAACTTGGTGTTCCTTATTCCAATAAATATTTGTCATCCACAGACCGTGTTAACAAATTATCAAACAGTTTTAAACAATCATTAAACCTTGGTATTTATGGCGCTGATCTTGGTTATCTGAACATGTATAATAAGACCTCTGCTGTTATTGATTATATTTCGGCCATTAAAACGCTTGCTGATGAAATAAAAGTTGGCCAGTTCTTTGATTTCACTACACTTAAAAGGTTAGCCACCAATAATCAGAATCTTGATTCGCTAATGTATATATCCGTTCATAGTTTCAATCAGATGGATAAATACCTACATTCAAATAACCGCAGTAACCTCAGTGCTTTGATGATTACAGGTATATGGCTTGAAGGATTGTACTTTGCCACGCAGGTGGCTAAGGATGCGCCTAACAAACAACTTGCAGAAAGAATTGGCGAACAGAAAATTGTCCTGAATGAGCTTATCCTTATCCTTGAGACCTATAAAAAAGATAAACAGTTTAGTAAACTGCTCGACGATCTTTATCTGATAAAAGAACATTTTAACGATGTAAATATCAAAATAATCAAAGGTGAGCCGCAGATGATCGAAGAAAATGGTATGCTCACCATTGTACAAAATGACAAAAGTATTGTTGAAATTACACCAGAACTACTAAATAAAATCATTAACACAACTGAAGAAGTTCGTAACCGGATAATCAGCTTATAACTATGAAAAATATCAGATCGATTATTCTTTTTCTATCTTTTGCATTTACTTTTTCAATTTATGCTCAGGATATTTCGCAGCTTACAGCTCAATGTGCTGCTAATGCCGGCGATGTTATGTATCTGAAAGATTTTGTGGTGAAACTTGATGCCGGCACCCCCGGAGGTGCCCCGCCTACTGCCCGTTTTGCCCTGTTGCTAAGCAAAAGCGTTGTTTACAGGCTTTCAATTTGTACAGCACCTAATTCCGAAGGAGAAGCTGTCCTGCAATTATTCGATATGAATACCCTATTGGGAAGCACCTTTATAAGTGCTACCGGCAAGGATTTCCCATATTTTGATTTTAAATGCCAGAAAACCGGAGTTTATCACGTATTTATTTCCTTTAAAGAGGGGAAGGCCGGAGAAGCTGTAGGCGTTCTATCTTATGTGAAAAAACTCTAAAAAGAATAAGCTAAGGGTAAAAAGCCAGTCCAATCATTTAAAACAATTGCTGTAAACAAAAGAATGAATAACCCTATTAAAAGGTTATTCATACGGTTGTTTCTGCAGGTAGTGAAATAATTACTTAGCAGAAATGCAATGGGTATACCGGTAAAATAAATAGCTTCAATCCCCGATGAAGGTATTAAAAATATTAATATCACTCCAACAATAAAAAACCAGAAGAAAAAAATATGAAAAACCCTTGATTGTATCTTGCGGCCACCTATTATCAGCATCATGTGAATGCTTGAAATAAGTATCAGAAAACCCAGATACGCATAAAAAATCAGTTGTATTAAAGAGTAAGTCGTCTTTACTTTTGCATGTTGAAATAACCGCGAAAACTCCTGAAAAATCAAACCTATGTTCTGATCTGTCCAAAATAAATACGATGCCCAGAAAAAAACAGGTATAAAAAATCCGATAAACGGATAAATCCATTCCTGCCAATAACTTGTTCTGAAATAAAATAAAGCCATTAGTATTAACGGAAAGAAAAATACCGACGGCAGATAAATAAGTGTAGCCAATGATAATATAAATCCTGCATCAAAAAAATGCAAGGACAGTTTTTCGGTTTTATAAGTGCCAAATAACCTGTAAATAATAAGAATAATTAAAAATACAGCTGCCAATGCCGGTGAAAAAAACCTGAGTAGAGTCAAAATGCCGCAAATTGTGATATAAAACAGCTGTGGCAACTGTGATCGCGTTTCAAGGAAAAAAAATTTAATATTTAGGCTTACCAAAAGCTGTCCGTAAAAAAAAACCAGAATAACTGCAATGACGGCCGATAATAAAGGGATGTCTGATATCAACCCATCAAGATATCTGCCGAATGGCCCTGCAGAAACATTTTCAGATAAATTTAACTCCTGAGGCCTATTAAAGGTGTGAAACCATAAAACTAATGATATAAAAGGGCTTAATAATAATATACCTGGCCTGTTACTATTAAAATATTTTAACAACATTAAAATAGTTTTTCAAGCCTGTTCACAAAATTGGCTTTGGCAGAGGCTCCGACAACTTTATCAACCACCACGCCATTCTTAAAATATAACACAGTTGGAATATTACGAATACCGAAACGCTCAGCTGTATTCGGATTATTGTCAACATCCACTTTCCCGACAATAGCCCTGTCTTTATATTCTTCGGCGATTTCATTAATAATAGGACTGATAATACGGCAAGGGCCACACCATTCGGCCCAAAAATCAACGATCACAGGCTTATCCGCCTTAATTACCTTCTCATCAAAATTTGCATCAGTGAGTTCTAGTGCCATTTGAAAATCAATTATTTTAAAAGGTTAATAAATAATATGCTATATGCAAAAGTATTAAATCAAATGCTCATACAAAAATTTATCAGTATAATTTGAATTCTATTTCAGAATGCTGAATTAAAAAATTAAAGAAATCATCTGAAAGTTCAATCCGCTTCTGACGTGAAAATAAGTCAACCGTAATATTTTCAGCATTATCAATAATGGTAACTTTAAGATTTGTATTTGCTTTACCATTATTTGTGAATGACTTCAGTTTCTCTATCAATTCATCCGATAACTCATCCATTGGCACTTTCAACTGAATATTTTTAATAAGTTCATCCCTGACATTATTTAATAGGTAAATATTTTTTATTCTGAACTCCAGTTCAGGCGTATTTTTCCAATTATTTTCCTGAACTGTTCCCTTCATTAATAATGAATAACCGTCATACATATATTTTCTGAAGTTTTCATAGTCTTTCCCAAAAAAGGTAAACGGGAAAGTATCGGTGTAATCCTCAAGGGAAAAACTGCCGTATGGTTTACCGTTTTTTGTATATGAATGTTTTGTGCTGCTGACAATTCCTGCCACAATAAGTTCTCTGCCTTTATGAATAGAAAGATCACGTAATCCGGCAAGTGTAATATTGCAAAAATGCTGCATCTCAACCTTATAATTATCAAGAGGATGTGCCGAGAGATACATGCCTATTACATCTTTTTCCTTATTTAACTTAATTAAAGGCGGCCATTCTTCTTCTTCCCTAGCCTTTGGTTTTACTACCTGAAATGTACTGATATCGCCAAATAAGGTTTTACTCAATCCTGCCTGTCCTTGAATAAGATTTCCGTAACGAATCAATTGTTCAATAAAAGTCATTCCGTTTTCATCGGCAGTAAAGTATTGGTGCCTTTTTATTTCGGTAAAACTATCAAAACAACCCGCAGTTGCAAGCGCTTCAAGGCATCTCTTGTTTACAATGGTTAAATTAACACGCTCAACAACATTATAGATATCTTTAAACGGCCCTGATTTATTTCGCAATTCAATAATATGTGATACTGCCGAATCGCCTATACCCTTAATCGCAGCAAGACCAAAGCGTATCTGGCCGTTAGCATTTACCGTAAAATTCGCAAAGCTTTCATTTATATCGGGCACCAGAACAGTTAACCCCATTCGCTTACATTCTTCCATAAAAAACGTGATTTTTTTTATGTCATTCAAATTGCGGCTTAAAACTGCAGCCATAAATTCAGCCGGATAATGCGCCTTCAGATAGGCAGTCTGATATGAAATATAGGCATAACATGTGGAATGTGACTTATTAAAAGCATAATGTGCAAATGATTCCCAGTCTCTCCATATCTTTTCTGCTATCTTCTGATCATGCCCGTTTTGAATGCATCCCTCGATAAACTTAATTTTAAGCTGATCCATCATCGCAACTATTTTTTTCCCCATAGCTTTTCTCAATGAATCAGCCATGCCCTTCGAAAAACCTGCCAGAAGCTGGGAAAGAAGCATCACCTGCTCCTGATATACTGTTATTCCATAAGTATCTTTCAAATAAACTTCCATCACCGGAATATCATATTCAATATTTTCCCTTCCGTGTTTGCGATTAATAAAACTTGGGATATAGTCCATAGGGCCAGGCCTGTATAATGCATTCATTGCAATCAGATCTTCAAAGCGGTTGGGTTTCAAGGCCTTAAGATATTTTTTCATTCCGTCTGACTCAAACTGGAACAAACCAGTAGTATCGCCCCTGCTATATAATTCATAGGTTAACGGGTCATCAAGCGGAATATTATTAATGTCAATTTCTATTCCTTTCGATAACTTGATGTTATCAAGCGTATCTTTTATGATTGAAAGTGTTTTTAATCCTAAAAAATCCATTTTAAGCATTCCCACCGATTCAATGTGCGAACCGTCATATTGAGTTACATTCAGGTTCGTATCTTTGCTTCTGCATATCGGGATATAGTCTTCGAGGTCACTTTTTGAAATAATAATACCGCATGCATGGACGCCGGTGTGCCTGACTGAACCTTCAAGAACCTCAGCATGCTTTAGTGTTTCTGCTATCAGCTCGTTTTCGCTTTGTCTTTCCTGCACTAATGCGGGAACTCTCTCGTATGCTTCTTTAAATGAAATTCCCGGGGTTTCAGGAATAATTTTTGCCAGCCGGTTGGCCTCTGTTAAAGGAAGTTTCAGCACACGGGCAACATCCCTGATAGCCATTTTGGGCGCCATGGTGCCAAATGTAATGATATGAGCAACTCTTTTTTCCCCGTATTTTTTCACAACATACTCTAATACCTTTTCACGCCCGTCTTCATCAAAATCAATGTCTATATCGGGCATGGAAATCCGGTCGGGATTCAGGAATCTTTCAAAAAGCAAATCGTATTTTATCGGGTCAATATCAGTAATCCTAAGGCAATAGGCTACAACTGACCCGGCTGCTGAACCACGTCCGGGGCCTACAGCAACTCCCATTTCGCGGGCAGCTCTTATTACATCCCATACAATAAGAAAATAACCCGGAAAGCCCATCTTTTTAATGGTATCAAGCTCAAATTCGATTCGTTCCCTTACTTTCTCGTCTAATATCGGGTATCGTTCAGACGCTCCGGCATATGTCAGGTGTTTCAGGTATTCATTACTGTCAGCAAATCCTTCTGGAATATCAAAATCAGGCATTATGGGATCGCTGTTAAGGTCATACAGTTCGATCTTATCAATAATTTCACCTATATTAATAATTGCTTCAGGAATGTCGGCAAAAAGGCTCTTCATCTCATCCTGAGTCTTCATCCATTCCTGTTGAGTATAGCGCAGCCTGCCGGGATCATCAATATCCTTACCGGTACTTATGCATAAAAGCAGGTCGTGGGCCACTGCATCTTCCTTGTTGATAAAATGAACATCATTAGTGGCAACCAGTTTTACGCCCATTTCTTTGGATAACGCAATAAGCTGATTATTAACAAAAATTTGATCTTCATAAACCTCTTTATCAATCTTTGCGTCTCCCGATTTATGACGTTGAAGTTCAAAATAATAATCGTCACCAAAAATTTCCCTATACTCCTTAACCACTGCGCGCGCCTTCTCTATGCCTTCCTTTCTTAAAACCCACGGTAATTCGCCCTTTAAGCATGCAGTAAGCGCAATTAATCCGTCATGGTGCTTTTTTAGCAATTCTTTATCTATGCGTGGTTTATAATAAAATCCCTCTGTCCATCCGATTGATACAAGCTTAATCAGATTCCTGTATCCCTGCATGTTTTTTGCAAGTAAAATCAGATGGTATCCGCCTCCGTCGCCTTTCTCTGATTTTTCAAACCTTGAACGTTTGGCAACATATAATTCACAGCCAATAATCGGCTTTATTCCCTGCTTTTTTGCTTCATTATGGAATTCTTTAACACCAAACATGCCGCCATGATCAGTAATAGCCACAGCCACCATACCGTCATTCTTTGCCTTTGTAATGACCTGCTTTATATCAGCAGCTCCATCAAGAATTGAATATTGGGTATGAAGATGCAGGTGGGCAAATGTATGATTTTTCAGGTCTGTTTCTTGCTTTTCATTCTGACCCGTATCAATTATTGTTTCATTCTTGAATTGTAAATGCTCTAAATCAATCGGCGGAAAAACACTTACATGTTTCTTCAGATATTCATCATACCATTGCTTATCCAGTTCAGGAATGGCGGGTTTTATAATACCCAAACGGATTAATTCAAAAAAACAACGCGCAGTTGCCGCAACATCAGCCGATGCATTATGAGCCTCATCAAAATTTTCCTGAAAAAGTTTATAATATAATTCCTCAAGGCTTGGCCATTTAAATTTTTTACCCTTTCCGCCAGGTAGGGCACAAAAATCAGTTGTTTCTTCCTTGGTACAAAAATGTTTAATATTTGCCAGCTCATTTCTGATGCCAGTTCTAATGTATTCGGCCCCAATAATATTGCGATCAAAGTCAATATTATGGCCAATTGCCAACTTCGATTTTTTTAATGAAAGATTAAAAGCATTCAGGACATCAGCCAGTGCAACTCCTTCTCTTAATGCCCTTTCGGTAGAAATGCCATGAATTTTTTCAGCTGAAAAAGGAATCATGAAACCCGATGGCTTTATTATGAAATTTTTTGCCTCAGTGAGGTTGCCATATTCATCATGGCACTCCCATGCCAGTTGCACTAGTCGCGGCCAATTATCAACATCTGTAACCGGTGCATTATAATTAGATGGTAATCCGGTTGTTTCAGTGTCAAATATGATAAACATGATAAATAGGTAACTTAGATTTTAATACGCTGATAATCTGTGAATTAATAAAGCCGTAACTCAATGTAAAATTAACCTAAACCACACTGAAATGAAAGTAATGTTAATAAAAATGGAAAAAGAAATAAAACGGAATTATTCAATTAATCCAATTATTTCATTAGAAAAATTTCTAATGCAATGCGATGAAGAAAAATCAACTTTTCCGGTTTACTGGCACTGCACCAGAAAAGTAATTTTTCTAAATAGGGAAATACATTTGTATCCCCTTCCTGAGAGGTCTCAATGAATAAATGGGATTAATAAAATATCATCATTTTCAGATTGTGCAAATTTTAATCAAAATTGGTCTGCAAAGTGGAATTATTTTATAATCTGCTTGTGGCCGGATCTGCGTTTAGTAAGAAACTTTCTATTTGTTGAATAAACATTTTTTTAGTTTCCTCTCTCGAACCGGCTATACCGGTTGACATGGTCGGATTGCCAGATAGCGGGCAGAACAAGAAAGCAGGGATACTCTGAATACCAAATACGGAAGCAAGCTCACGCTCCTTCTGAACATCAATTTTATAAATAATGATCTTACCTGAATATTCCCTGGCTAATTCATCAAGAATGGGAGCAGTTTGCCTACAAGGAGCACACCAGTCAGCATAAAAATCAATCAAACATGGTAGTTCTCCCTGAAAAACCCAACTTGTTGGATTCTTTTCATAATCCATTACCTTTTGCAAAAACTCATCCTTTGTAAGATGTACAGGCCTGTCAATCAATTCCTTGTTTTCGGCTACATTATAATTTTTGACTTCTTTTGCTGACTGTTCTTTAACTGCTATTTCTTTCTTGTTATTTCCGGCCTCATTCCGTTCAGGCTGACTCGTACAGGTTTGCATAGATAACATTACACCTGCAATAAATAAATAAAATAATCTGTTCATGATAATAATTTTTATTTTAAACTTCATT
>JAJUGM010000067.1 GCA_029268165.1 Bacteroidota bacterium | reverse complement strand
GTTCACCCTCTTCCCGTTCAATTTCCAGGGCATCATGAATACTCGGCAGCGCTGTGCCGGCTTGCTCAAAACTTATATCAATCACAGGACCGATAATCTGTGTGATTTCACCTATTAATTCACTCATTTTTTATCTTAATTTCCGGTACAAATATAATTTTTTAATTTTCCTCATAAAATAAAAAGGAAATAAATAATTTTGCCAAAGATGAATATTCAATAACTCTAAATTAAAAAACTATGATAAAAAGGATTAAAATGTTGATTAGCAGCCTTTTATTAGGGGCTTTTCTTTTATCTTCAACGCTTAATACAAAAGCACAATTGTTTGACCAGGGTGACGTTGTTTTAAGTATGGGGCTTGGAGTTGGTGCAACTTATATTGCCTGGGGCACCTATTATAAAACCTCATTTCCTCCTATTTTTATTGCTGGTGATTACTGTCTTAGAGAAAATTTAGGCCCTGGAAATCTTGGAGTTGGGGCTATTTTGAGTTTTTCAAGCTACAAGTATGATGTACCATATTACGACTGGGGCTATAAAGCTACAACCATTCTTTTTGGTAGCAGAGGTACTTATCACTTCACCGACCTCGTTGATAAACTCGATTTATATGCCGGATTAGGATTAGGAGTAGAAATATATTCTTTTAATAATTACGGCGGATATGATTACGATGAAGGTTCAGTGGGCCTTTATGATGAATTTTTTGCAGGTGCCCGGTATTATCTAACTGATAATTTTGCCGGCATGGCTGAATTAGGATACGGACTTGCCTGGTTTAAAATTGGAGTTTCATTAAAATTCTAACTATAAATTCCTTACATACAAAATCATTTGTTATTCTTTATTTATGCACAGAAAATATACTTTGGTATAAAGTATAAAGAATAACATTTTTAATAATTGTTGAAAACTAATATAACCTTGAAAGGTTTTAACCGTAAAAAAACTACAAAGTGTTTTTATTTAAACTATAATTTTGTCATACTCACACCTGATGAAAAATAAACTGATTTTCTTCGTGGATGATGATAAAATGATGCTTAACCTGATGGAGTATACTTTTAAATGCCGTGAAGGCTTTGAAGTAAAATCATATTTCTCAGGCGAGGAGTGTATTGATAACCTCAAATTAAACCCTGATCTTATTGTGCTCGATTATATCCTAGGTGAGACCGATTCAAACGCCATGTCGGGCCTGGAAACCCTTCAAAAAATTAATAGTTTAGACAAAAAAATACCTGTTATCATCCTGAGCCGCGAAAAAAATGAAAATCTGATTAAGGAATTCCTCAGGTTCGGTGCAAAAAAATATGTAATAAAAGATGATTTCTTTATTGATACGCTGATTGAAACCATTGATGGACATTTTCTTGAACTGGAAAAACATCCCGTATAAATTTGCATTTTTATCAGGTTCATCCTGCTTGTAACTGAAATTAAAAATTGCATACTGCAAGCTTTGAAGATATTTATTTAATATACTGCTATTTAAAATTATTCTCGTAAATCAATAATGATTATTGTCTAATAAATTAGGTTAATAATACATTAAATGTACCATTCAAAAAACTCGCAGCTCATAGCTCGCAACTCATAGCTTATTTTTCTATGTTTTGTTAAAAGCAAATCTTATCCAAATTTTTTTTATTTAAAATAAATATTTCTACTTTTGCACCACTTTTTTGCTAAGCCAAATTGAATATTGAAAATCAGTATACTATTGCCTTTAAAGGCCTGAAGGAGGGTGCTCATGATTTCGTTTTCAATGTGGGAAAGCCGTTCATTGAACATTATGAATTTTTTGAGGCAAGAGATGGAAAACTTATAGTAAACGTCAGAATGATAAAAAAGCCCGCCCATTTGTCCTTTTCAATTGACATAAATGGGTATATTGAAGTTCAGTGCGATCGTTGCCTTGATTATTTCCAACAGGAAATAAATTTTAAAGGTAAGTTGTATGTTAAGTTTTCTGAAACCGCCTCAGAGCCTGAAGATGATGTAATAATAATGCATCCGGAAGACGAAGAAATTAATCTGAGTCAATATATATTTGAAAGTATCGGATTAAGCATTCCGTTCCGGAAAATACATCCCATGGGAAAGAACCATGAGTCAACGTGCAATAAAGAGATGCTTGCATTGTTGGAAAAACATCTGGTCTCGGATGATCATAAAAACAACATAATTAATGATTTTTTTGAAGGACAGAAATAAATAAAATATAGCAATATGCCGAATCCGAAGCGAAAACATTCAAAACAAAGAAGAGATAAGAGAAGGACACATTATAAGGCTTCAGTTCCTACGTTAGGGACCTGCCAGAATTGTGGTGCAACCGTGTTATATCACCGTGTATGCCCTGAATGTGGTCATTACAGAGGTAAACTTGCAGTTGAAAAACAAGCCTCCTGATTGTTCCAAACAAGTAATTCATGCGTATTGGAATTGACATTATGGGGGGTGACTATGCCCCAGAAGCTATTGTATTGGGAGCATCGCTTGCTGTTGAAGTTCTACCTGTAAATACCCAATTAGTCCTTATTGGCAATTCCAATGAAATTGCATCTGTTTGTAAAAAACATTCCATTTCAACGAGCAATTTTGAAATAGTTCATGCATCTCAACAAATCGGCATGGGCGATTTTCCGGCTAAAGCCTTTTCTCAAAAGCCCGATTCAAGTATCGTGGTAGGCTTCAAAATGCTGAAAGAAGGCAAAATTGACTCCTTTGCCAGTGCAGGAAATACTGGGGCCATGCTGGTAGGAGCTATGCAGGTTATTAAATCAGTGCCTGGCATTATACGCCCGGCAATAACTGCAGCTATTCCACGCATTGAAGCTAAACCAGTCCTGCTTCTCGATGTGGGTATTAATCCTGACTGCCGTCCTGACGTGCTATATCAATATGCCATTTTAGGTAAAATATACGCTCAAAATATTTTTAATATCGAACAGCCTCGTATTGGCTTGCTGAATATTGGTTCCGAGGAAGAAAAAGGTAATCTGCTTACCAAATCAACCTTTCCTCTGATGAAAGATTCCAATGATTTTATCTTCTACGGTAACGTTGAAGGAAATGATATTTTCAGTGATAAGGTTGATGTTATTGTATGCGATGGTTTTGTCGGAAATGTAATGCTGAAGGAAGCTGAAGCATTTTATTCGCTTATCCTTAGGCGTAAAATAAAGGATGATTTTTTTGAAAAATTCAATTTTGTGCACTATGGGGGCACACCTGTATTGGGTGTCAATGCCCCGGTTATTATCGGTCACGGCATTTCTAACGACGTTGCGGTTAAAAACATGATTTTGCATAGTATTAATGTAGTTAAAACAAATATTACAGGTAAAATCATTGAAGCATTCAGATAATGAATAAAATAAGAGCAGCAATTAAAGGTATTGGCGGTTATGTCCCGCCTGATATTCTTGATAATTTTGAGCTCAGCCGTATGGTTGATACCAGTAACGAATGGATTATGCAACGCATTGGTATTAAGGAGCGCAGGATTCTTAAAGAAAAAGGCAAAGCCACAGCCTATATGGGTACCAAAGCAATTAAAGAATTGCTGAAAAAAACCAATACTGCTCCCGAAGAAATTGATTTTCTCATTTGCGGTACAATTACCCCTGATATGCCATTTCCTGCTGTTGCACAGATTATCTGTGACAAAGCAGGTCTTATAAATGCTTATGGTTATGACATTAATGCAGCCTGCTCGGGTTTTGTGTTTGCCCTCGAAACCGGCCGGCGCTTTATTGAATCGGGTGCCTGTAAAAAAGTTGTCGTTCTTGGTGCAGATATGATGTCAGCTATCACCAATTACGAAGACCGTTCTACCTGCCCGTTGTTTGGAGACGGTGCTGCAGCGGTATTGCTTGAACCAACAAATGAAGATGTAGGTATTATTGACTCCATTTTAAAAGTTGACGGTTCAGGTGCAAAACTTCTTCATCTTTATGCAGGAGGATCTCTGCATCCTGCATCGTACGAAACAATTGACAGAAAACAACACTTCGTCTTTCAGGAAGGACAAAACGTATTCAAATTTGCAGTTTCAAAAATGGCCGAAGTTTCCGTTGAAATTATGCAAAGAAATAATCTTACCCATAATGACATTAAATACCTTGTACCTCATCAGGCAAATCTGAGAATTATCGATGCCACTGCACGCAGAATGGAAATCAACCGCGATCAGGTAATGATTAATATTGAAAAATACGGAAATACAACAGCAGCAACTATTCCATTATGCCTTTGGGATTTCGAAAATAACCTCAAAAAAGGTGATAATTTAATATTAACCTCATTCGGTGCAGGTTTTACATGGGGGTCTATCTATCTTAAATGGGCCTACGACCCTAAAAAATAAGAATTAGTTTATATTTTAAAAAAGCCTGTATCGTGTTTACAGGCTTTTTTGTTTAAAATAATACCGAATAACAAAATGAAATTCATAATTTTGTTTTAATATTAACGTTCCATAATATTATTTTAAAAACCAATAATATGGCAAAAATTATTGAAACTGAGAATAATGTAATCAATCAGATAGGCGTAGGAACAGAAATTACAGGCGATGTAGCCACTAATGGCGATATCCGGATTGATGGCATTCTAAATGGCAATTTAAAAACCAAAGGCAAACTGGTCATTGGTGAAACCGGTGCTGTTAAAGGTGAAATCAGCTGTAAAAACGCAGTTGTTGAAGGTTCTGTCAATGGGAAAATAACTGTATCGGAACTATTAACATTAAAGGCAACTTCTGCATTAACCGGAGATATCAACACCCGCAGATTGGCCATTGAACCCGGTGCTAAATTTACAGGGCATTGCAGCATGACAATGGATACATCAGCCAATACGCCACATGAAACCCAGAAAGTTGCAGAAGGAAGTAAGAAATTATAGTGATATCACCAAATATTCTTCTATGGCTTTTCAGATGATGGCTATCATTGCACTTGGCGTATTTGGCGGTATTAAGATTGACAAATGGCTCCATCTGAAATTTCCTTTTTTTACAATTGTTTTATCTTTAATAGCTGTCATTCTGGCTATTTATTATTTTGTTAGAGATATTACTTTCATTAGCCATAAGGATCATGACCCGAAAAATAATTAGCTTCTTAATCGGCTTATTGCTTCTTTCCGTTTTAATATGGATCACAGCCTGGTTTGGTGTTCACCGGCTTAATACTTTGTGGTATACTAATTTGCTGCCATTTATGCTGGGTTTCTTTTACATCATGAATGCAGCCTTCTTTATTATATTTTCCTATATAAATAATGCACCAATTAAAGTATTTATTAAAAAATTTCTGCTTCTTTTTCTGGTCAAATTTTTAATTTATTTCACTACCATAATTGTTGTTTTAGTATTTTTTAAATCAGATGCGATTACAATTGCACTAACAGCAATGATCGTTTATACTATATTTGCCATTTACGAATTATCATGGATGCTTACTATGATAAAAAGAAAAAATAATAATAAATAATTCTTAAAATTGTTTCATAACTTTATTAGTTGCTTATTTTTGCATTTTTATTGAATAATGAAACATGTAACATGCTATATTATAATATCTGTTTTAACTTCATTAGCATCATTATCTGCAAACGAACCTTATTCTGACAGCCTGTCGGCATCCGTTCTATCAGCGCCTAATACCATACAGGGCTTTATGCTTGAAAAAGAAAAATTCGAACCGGGCCGGTTTATGTTTGATCATATAGCTAACTCCCATGAATGGCATATTATTTCCATTGGGCATAAACATATCAGTATCCCGTTGCCCGTTATACTTTACAGCAAAACTAGAGGCTTAACGGTTTTTATGTCCAGTAAATTTCACCACGGACATTCTTCCTACAAAGGATACAGGCTTGAAACAACAGGCAACAATAAAGGGAAAATTGTTGATGAAAAAGGTAACCTTCCACTAGATTTATCCATAACGAAAAATGTTACAGCACTACTTTTCAGTATATTCTTAATATTCTTGGTTTTTATTAAGGTTGCGAAGGCTTACCAACGTAACCCGTTAACCCCTCCTTCAGGGCTTCAGTCTTTTATTGAACCGGTTATTGTATTCCTCAGGGATGAAATAGCCAAACCATCTATTGGTGAAAAGAAATATGAGAGATTTATGCCTTACCTGCTTACCGTTTTCTTTTTCATCTGGATAAATAATATGTTAGGGCTTATCCCTATTCCGCCAGGTGGTGCCAATCTTACCGGTAATATTTCAGTTACATTTGTTCTTGCTTTATTTACCTTTATTATTACCACTATTAATGGCAACCGAAATTACTGGCAACATATTTTTAATACCCCAGGTGTACCGTTATGGCTAAAAATTCCTGTTCCTCTGATTCCATTTGTTGAAACCATTGGCATTTTTACAAAACCTTTTGTATTAATGGTTCGTCTTTTTGCTAACATAACAGCAGGACACATTGTAACATTAGGATTTCTGAGCCTGATTTATATATTTGCCGAAATGTCAACCGGTTTTGCTTATGGTGTGTCAATAATATCTGTTGCATTTAATATTTTCATGACATTTCTTGAACTGTTGGTTGCATTTATTCAGGCCTTTGTATTTACTTTTTTATCGGCCTTATATTTTGGAATGGCTATCGAAGAACATCATTAATTATATTGTTTAATTATTAGTATTTAATTAAATTTTTTAAAATTATGTTATCAATTATTTTACAAGCTGCTGCGGGTGCTGGATTAGCCAAGCTTGGTGGTGCCGTTGGTGCTGGTATTGCTGCCCTTGGTGCTGGTTTGGGAATCGGGCGTATCGGAGGTAGCGCTATGGAAGCTATTGCACGCCAGCCTGAGGCTGCTGGAGACGTTCGTTCTAACATGATCGTTGCTGCTGCTCTCGTTGAAGGCGTTGCACTTTTTGCTGTTATTATCTGCCTGCTGGCAGTAGTACTTTAATTAATCCCCGGAATCCTGATGGTTGATCCGGATTCCGGGTTTTTATTAATACTTGAATTATGGAACTTTTAACACCTGATACCGGTACAATTATCTGGACATTTATCAGTTTTCTTGCAGCATTTTTAATATTGAAAAAGTTCGCATGGAAACCTATTCTGAATGCCCTCAAGGAGCGTGAAAACAATATTGCCAACGCCCTATCGGCAGCTGACAGGGCAAAACTGGAAATATCAAAATTACAGGCCGATAATGAAAGACTTATCGCTGAAGCACGCATGGAAAGAGACAGAATATTAAAAGAAGCTCGCGATTTAAAAGAATCTATCATCAACGATGCTAAAAATCAGGCAAAAGATGAAACAAAAAGAATACTTGAAGAAGCCAAAGAAACAATAAAAAATGAAAAAACAGCTGCAATGAACGATTTGAAAAAACAGGTCGCAGAATTATCAGTTTTTATTGCAGAAAAAATCCTTAAACAGGAATTATCGTATCCCGATAAAGAAAAAGAACTGATTGACAGATCGCTGAACGAAATAAGATTTATTTAAACAGTCAGGCATGAAATATGAATAACAGCAAGATTTCGGTACGATATGCCAAGGCATTGGTTGAAAATGCTTCAGAAAATAATATTTTGCCTGAAGTAAAACAAAATATTGATTTTATTATTCAATGCATAAATGAATTACCTGAATTACAAATATTGTTAAAAAGTCCTGTTATTAAGATTTCGGAAAAATTAAACATGTTCAGGCTTGCATTTGCTTCTTATGTTCATCCTCTTACTTTATCATTTCTGAATCTTATCCTGATAAATAAAAGAGAAGAATTTCTTGATGCCATCTGCCGACATATCATATTTTTATATAATAAAAAATTGAATATAAAACCAGGCCTGTTAGTGACACCAAGGCCTTTGGATATTCAAACCAAAGAAAAAATCGTCAGTGTAATTGCAAAAAAACTTAATGCAAAAATTGAATTGCAGGAAAAATATGATGAAAAATTACTGGGTGGCTTTCTTTTAAGAATCGACGACCAGCAGATTGACGCAAGCATTGCTTCTCAGGTTGCGAAAATAAAAAGCGAAATTACTTCTTAATTCCAATTGATAAATAACAGATAATTATTCATGTCATGACATCAATAAAACCTTCTGAAGTTTCCAAGATTTTAAAGCAACAACTGAACAGCATTTCATTAAGGGTTGAAATTGAGGAAGTTGGTACTATTCTCCAGGTAGGCGATGGAATAGCTCGTATTTATGGCCTTTCACAGGTCAGGTCAAATGAACTGGTTGAATTCGAGTCGGGTATGCAGGGAATAGTCCTCAACCTCGAAGAGGATAATGTAGGCGCTGTATTGCTTGGTTCATCAGAAAAAATAAAAGAAGGTGACCTCGTAAAACGGACGGGCCGGATCGCTTCAATTAAAGTAAGTGAGGGAATGCTCGGAAGAATAATTAATACTCTTGGCGAACCCATTGATGGCAAAGGGCCTATCTCAGGCAAGACTTATGAATTGCCCTTCGAAAGGAAAGCGCCCGGTGTAATTTTCAGGCAACCTGTAAATGAGCCTCTGCAAACCGGTATAAAAGCTATTGATGCAATGATCCCAATAGGCCGTGGCCAGCGTGAACTTATCATCGGCGACAGACAAACCGGGAAAACTTCAATTGCCATTGATACCATAATCAACCAAAAGGAATTCTACGAACGCGGCGAACCAGTTTATTGTATTTATGTGGCAATAGGACAAAAAGGCTCCACCGTCGCCAATATCGCAAAAACACTTGAACATTACGGCGCTATGCCCTACACGGTAATTGTATCAGCTACTGCTTCAGATCCTGCAGCCCTGCAGTTTTATGCACCTTTCGCAGGATGTGCTATCGGAGAATATTTCAGAGATACAGGGCGCCCTGCACTCATAATATACGACGACCTTTCAAAACAGGCAGTTGCTTACCGTGAAGTATCTTTGCTACTGAGACGCCCTCCCGGACGTGAGGCTTACCCTGGAGATGTCTTTTATCTGCATTCAAGATTACTTGAACGGGCGGCAAAAATTATTAATAACGATGATATAGCCGCACAAATGAATGACCTGCCCGATGCACTTAAAGGCCTGGTTAAAGGCGGCGGATCACTCACAGCGCTCCCTATCATTGAAACCCAGGCCGGTGACGTATCAGCTTATATTCCTACCAATGTTATTTCAATAACCGACGGTCAAATATTCCTTGAAACCAACCTGTTTAATGCAGGGGTCAGACCGGCAATTAACGTCGGTATTTCTGTTTCCCGTGTCGGTGGAACTGCCCAGATAAAAGCCATGAAAAGAGTCGCAGGCACCCTGAAACTCGACCAGGCTCAGTACCGCGAATTGGAAGCTTTTTCGAAATTTGGTTCTGATCTCGATGCTGCCACATTAGCTATCCTTGATAAAGGCGCCAAAAATGTGGAAATACTGAAACAGGACCTCCATTCTCCTATGCCGGTTGAAAAACAAATTGCCATAATTTTCTGTGGTACACGAGGTTTACTGGCTAATGTACCTGTTGAAAAGGTCAGGTTATTTGAAGAAGAATTTTTAAACTTCCTTGAAATCAAACATAAAAATATCTTAAAGACATTGAAAGAAGGCATCTTAACTGAAGAAACTGAAAAACTCCTTGAAGCCATTGCATTGGAAGTCATGGAAAATTATAAATAATATTACTTTTATGCCCAGCTTAAAGGAAATAAGAACCAGATTAGCATCAGTTAAATCAACCAGGCAGATTACCAATGCTATGAAAATGGTTTCTGCAGCAAAACTCAGAAAAGCACAGGACGCTATTCTGCAAATGAGACCTTTTTCAAATAAACTAAAGGGAATTTATCAGATTGCCAGCGAAGCACAGGAAGAAAATACACAAAATGTTTTCTTTCTGCCTAATGCATCTGATAAGGTTCTCTTAATTGTAATATCATCTAACAGAGGCCTTTGTGGTGCCTTTAATTCTAATGTTGTAAAAAAATGCCTTTCCTGGATCTATGAAAAACGCGAATCGGGAATTAATGAAAACAATATCGATATCATTTGCATTGGCAAAAAAGGATATGATAGCCTTAAAAACAAAAAAGTGAAAATCATTGATACAGACTTTACAATATTTGATAACCTCACATTTGAAAATACCGGTAAAATTGCCGACCAATTGATAAATCATTTTCTTAATAAAAAATATTCATGCATTGATTTGGTGTACAATCAGTTCAGAAATGCAGTATTGCAGGATGTAATAATTGACAGGTTTTTACCGGTTGTTTTTGAAAAATCACCCGAAGAACCTTATGAAGAAAAATATTACTATATTCACGAGCCCTCAGTTGATGCCCTTTTGAATAACCTTATACCCGTTTCATTACGAATTCAGTTTCATAAAGCCCTGCTTGATTCCTATACTTCGGAACACGGGGCAAGAATGACTGCCATGCATAAAGCAACTGATAATGCCACAGAATTAATCAGTGAACTTGAATTAACCTATAATAAAGCCCGTCAATCATCCATTACAAAAGAACTCCTGGAAATTGTAAGCGGAGCAAATGCTCTTAAAGGTTAAGCTGCTGATTTATTTAAATATTTTCATAAATGCCAATGAAAACCAGCAGATTATTCCGTAATGATTTCATAAAACTCAGCCCTTTTTACCTGTTTTTCATCTTTCTCACATTTGCTTCTTCACATAATTTTTTCTTTTGGGATACCATTCAATTAGCCTCCCGCCATGCCCATTGGTATTACGATAATAATTTCAGGTATTTTTTACTCCCTGATTCTATGGACAGCGGACATATTCCATTTTTTGGCTTATTACTTGCACTTCTATGGAAAATTTTTAATAAATCACTTTTTATCAGTCATTTATTTATCCTTCCTTTTCTTCTCGGAATTGTTTATCAATCATCTGAAATAATAAAACATATATTTAACAGAAAAAACCTGCTTTATGTGCTGACTATATTTCTGCTTGACCCTACATTACTGAGTCAGTCTATCCTGGTTTCTCCCGATATTATCCTTGTATTCTTCTTCTTATTTTCACTTAATATGATACTGAAAAACAAGCGCAGGAATTTACTTTTTGGAATTCTTGG
>JAJUGM010000066.1 GCA_029268165.1 Bacteroidota bacterium | reverse complement strand
GATTCAGAAATATAATCCCACAGCATTTTTTACTGTAGAAAATATTCAATTTGTCAATAAATCTGTTGCTCAGCATGCGAAATTATAAACGAAACGGACTTAAACACCTTTAATTTTGCTGATAATAACAACTATGCCAAAAACAATAAGAATTATTCCTGAACATAAGTAAATGATTCTGATGACACGCCGGTTAAGAATCTTGCGCAGCCAGCAGGCAAAGTAAATTTTCAGGACATCTATAATCACAACTGTCAGAAGTGTAGCACCCAGATAGAAGAATATTTCCTTTCCCTTAAACTGAAAGTGGGAAACTGAAACGGCAAGTGTTCCGAGCCAGAAAACAAAAACAGAAGGATTAAGAATATTGATAAAAAAGCCGCTCATTAACAGCTTGAACATCCGATTGGCTGTAAGATGATGGCTTTGCTGGTTCTGTTTGCCTATTAGGTAATTTACCCCAAATCCGATGAATGCAACGCCTCCGAATAATCCAATAAATATATTTTGCACAATACTATTCAATATTTCAGCTGCAAAGAAATATACAATAGTAACACAAAACAGATCACTGAGAAATATACCGGCATCAAAAAGTAGAGCAGCCTTAAATCCTCTTGTTATGCTGGTCTCAACAAGCATAAAAAAAGTAGCGCCAACATAAATACTTAATATCAGTCCGGTAATTATTCCTTTAATGACAGGCTCCATATTATACGGATTGATGTTTGAGAAAATCCTCCCATTCCTTATACTGCTCCTTGATGACGCGGGGGAATTTATTTTGCCCGCCTTCCTTGCCTTTTAGTTTAAGCCATTGATAAAACAACTGTGAAGGTATTACTTCAATAATTACTTTTTTCAGTGCTGCTTTCCGTTCAACTGCATAATCATCGTTGAGTTCTTTCAAAGTTGAATCAAGTAATTCAGCAAAGGCTTCCTTATCTTCAATTTTATCATCAGTGCCGATAAACCATTTATGGGCAAACAGATTGTCATAAGGTATGCCTGCAACGGTAAATTCTTTAATTTCAATATTCAGTTTGTCAGAGATCAGGCTGATTGCTCTGGTCATATTATCAACACTCAGGTGCTCGCCGCAAAGACTGAGAAAATGTTTGGTACGGCCGGTAATTATTATTTCATAATCCCTTACTGATGTAAATCTTATTGTATCGCCGATGAGATAGCGCCAGGTTCCGGCATTTGTGCTGATAACCACAGCATAATCAACACATTCGGTGACTTCGTTCAGAAGCAGTGTCTTCGGGTTCCCTATCAGCTGGCCTTCGGGTGTAAAATGATTAAGGTCAAACGGAATAAATTCAAAGAATATTCCATTGTCAAGCACCAGTTCCATATCATGGTCCTTTCTGCGCTGGTATGCCAGAAAACCCTCTGATGCGAGATAGGTTTCAAGGTAATAAATTTCCTTGCCCAGTAATTTCTGAAAGCTTTTTTTATAGGGATCAATGCAAACACCCCCGTGAGTATAAACCATAAAGTTAGGCCATATATCATGTATATTATTTACTCCATAATACTTAATGATTCTTTCGATCAATATCTGTACCCATGCAGGCACACCAGCTATACCGCCAATGTCCCATTTTCTGGCAGCCCTTACTATTTTTTCAATCTTGGTATTCCAGTCACGTTCTTTTGAGATTGCTCCCGGCTTGTAAAAGCGGTTAAACCAGAACGGCAGCCTTCCGGCAAGAATACCGCTCAGGTCACCCTCGAAATATTTTTCCATTTTTACAAGTTTGGTGCTGCCGCCAAGCATTAATACACTTTTTTCATAGAAATGAGGTGGCAGATCGAGCTCTGCAAGTGAAAGCAGCTGACGGATGCCAGTACGCCTGATAGAACGAATCATATCACGGGTAACAGGAACCCGTTTACTTGAATCATTGGATGTCCCTGAAGTAAGTCCGAAGAACTTCACTTTTCCAGGCCAGCATACATTAGCCTGTCCCTTGAGTAACTTGTTCCAGTATTGTGCAAATAAAGTTTCGTAATCAAAAAGTGGAACCTGTTGCTGAAATTCCCTTAAAAAATCGTTTGATTTGAGGATTGATGCAAAATTATGCGCTTTTCCGAATTCAGTTCCCTTAGCTTTTTGCAGTAATTTCTTAAGTGTTTTTTTTTGCAGGTCAAAATTAACCTGCTTTTTGTCAAGCGATTCTTTCTTGTGTTTTACTACTTCCTGCAAAATAGTGCCAACAATTGCCATAAGTAGAAAATTAATATTTTATTCCAAAGGGCTCAAATATACTATATAAACATTAATTTTGTATCTTGTTATGGTTATTTTTATGATAATTTCAATATTCATAAACTCAATCTGCTTATTCTAATAATAACATTTTCAATTACTTATTAATTTAATTTTCACACTGTTAATGTCACTGAGCCTATTCAATACGGGAACGCATCCCCCTTCAAAGCCCCAGATTATGGAGGCATTAGGCAGGTCATACATTCAATGGATTGAAGTAATTCAGTATTGCCGGGATCATTATCCGCCACTGGCCGAAAACTGGAAGAATTACGGAAAATCTTCAGGCTGGACTTTAATGTTAGTACATAAGGATAAGACTATAATATTTTTGTTCCCAAATAAAAGTTTTTTTAATGTTTTTTTTATTGTTGACGAAATTACTCTTCAGAAAATTAAAAATGAGAGTTTTCCTGATGAAATTATGCAACAGGTAGCATCTGCCAGATCTTATCAGAATGATAAATCGTTTAATATACAGGTAAGAAATGCAGAAGATACAGAATGGGTGAAGAAGCTGATCAGGATAAAAATGATGAAATAAATTAAGCACGACTTTTCAATGCCAGTTTATAAATAAATTCTTTCTGTTATATTTGCCGACTGTTATTAACCAATCAAAATAATGATGTAATGATGAAAAAAGAAATAACCGAAAGAGCTGCAAATAATATTCGTATTTTATCGGCCGCAATGGTTGAAAAAGCAAAATCAGGTCATCCGGGAGGGGCAATGGGAGGCGCTGATTTTATTAACATTCTGTACAGTGAATTTCTTAACTGGGACCCCACCGACATGACATGGCGCAATCGCGATCGGTTCTTCCTTGATCCGGGCCACATGTCACCTATGCTTTATTCAATCCTTACCTTAACCGGTAATTTTTCACTTGAAGATTTAAAAAATTTCCGCCAGTGGGGTAGTCCCACGCCGGGTCACCCTGAACTTGATGTCAGAAGAGGCATTGAGAACACATCGGGTCCGCTCGGACAGGGCCATGCTATGGCTGTTGGAGCTGCAATAGCCGAACGATTCTTATGTGCACGTTTTGGAGAATGGATGTCTCATAAAACCTATGCTTTTATATCAGATGGAGGAATACAGGAAGAAATTTCACAAGCTGCAGGCCGTATTGCCGGTTTTCTTGGCCTTCATAATCTGATTATGTTTTATGATTCAAATGATATTCAGTTATCTACTGAAACTTCTGAAGTAACTGCAGAAAATACAGCACTTAAATACGAGGCCTGGGGCTGGAACGTAATAACCATTAACGGCAATGACCAGGATGAAATACGTGCGGCACTTATTAAGGCAACACAGGAAAAAAACAAACCCACACTTATTATCGGTAAGACTGTTATGGGCAAAGGTGCACTTGATGCCAGCGGTAACAGTTTTGAACGCAAAACATCAACCCATGGCATGCCCCTGGGTGAAGCCGGCGCTTCTTTTGAGAAAACAATTGAAAATCTTGGCGGCAACCCTCAGAATCCTTTTGTAATTTTCCCCGATGTTGCTGATTTTTACAAAGATGTTTTAAGGAAGAAGACAGAAGCTGCCAAAGCGCGTAAAGATGAAGAAAAACGCTGGGCAAAGGAAAATCCTCAACTGGCTGAAAAATTGGAAATGTTTTTCTCAGGAAAACCACCTGTCATTGATTACAAACAGATACCACAGAAAGATGATATAGCAACACGCGCTGCTTCCGGTAATGTGTTGGCTTATCTGGCCAAAAATGTCGAAAACATGATTGTAGCCTCGGCCGATTTGTCAAACAGCGATAAGACTGATGGTTTCCTTAAGAACACAAAAGCATTCAGAAAGAATGATTTTGGCGGCGCTTTTCTGCAGGCAGGAGTTTCAGAACTGACGATGGGAGCCATTGCCAATGGCATTGCTCTGCATGGAGGTATAATTGTTGCCTGCGGTACTTTCTTTGTATTTTCCGATTATATGAAGCCTGCTGTAAGACTGGCTGCACTTATGGGTTTACCGGTAAAATATGTCTGGACACATGATGCATTCAGGGTGGGAGAGGACGGCCCTACCCATCAGCCCGTTGAACAGGAAGCCCAGATCAGACTGATGGAACATCTTAAAAACCATCATGGCGAAAACAGCATGCTAGTACTAAGGCCTGCCGATGTACATGAAACAACGGTTTCATGGAAAATGGCACTCGAAAATACTAAAACACCCACAGCATTGCTGTTATCAAGGCAGAATATCCCGACATTGCCTGCCAGATCTGGTAAAACACGGCTTGAATGCGCCTATGAGGCTGCAAAAGGAGCCTATATTATTGCAGACTGTGAAGGACAACCTGATGTTATTCTGGTTGCCAACGGGTCAGAGGTTTCAACGCTTATGGCAGGAGCCGAAAAACTCAGTAAAGAAAAGAACCTTAAGATAAGAATAGTATCTGCCCCGTCGGAAGGCTTATTCAGAAAGCAGGAAGTATCTTATCAGAAGCAGGTTATTCCTGATAATGTTCCTGTTTTTGGACTTACCGCCGGACTGCCGGTAACATTGCAGGGCCTGGTAGGCGGCAAAGGGAAGGTATTTGGTCTTGATCATTTTGGATACTCTGCTCCATATAAGGTGTTGGATGAAAAGTTCGGTTTTACCGCCAATAATGTTTTCCATCAGGTATTATCTTATCTTGAATTATATAGTAAGCAGAAATAAAACAGCTATAATTCATAATAGTATTTAAGTTAAAATCGCATAGGGCTTCATGAAGAAAGTAATGCCTTGTGAAGCCCTGATTATTAGGGATATTTTTTTTATTTATATGGTTCATCATAAAGATTGGAATTGAAACCATCAATGCATCGGGGTTTTACGGAAAAACTGCTTAGCCCGGTGTTTCTTATCGATACAACTGCTAATGATTTAACCCAAGTATGATTATTCATCGAACCTGGGTCTATCTGTTATCTCGCAGCTCGTAGCTCGAAGCTCGCAGCTAAACAATTTGATACAAGTCTACTTTTTCTTTAACCTATAAAACACCGATGCATGCGGCTTTATGTATGTTGTGATTTCATCCTTACAGAGGCCGATGACCTCGCCTGTCCACAGGTTTTCGGTCAGAAATTCACCTGCTAAACCAAGCTGGCTTAATTTAACCGTAACTTTTACCGAATCAGGAGGGGGAGGTCCTGCTGGATTTTGTGTAAATACCATAAATTCAACAGTAGCGCCGGCCTGTTGCACCACACAAGCCTTGTCGAGGCCTGCAAATGCTTTAAAACGATTATACCCGGGCGGAATGTTAAATGCAATAACCGAACTGGAATGGGTACCAATGCCTTCTGTAAACTTTTTATTATTCACTATCAGTTCACCTCCTGAAACACTTTTGTTAACCCTGACTTCTCCCCAGCCTGCTGTTGCTTTTTCCCACTTCATTGAGGTTAACCTTAACGTATCGCTGCTGTTATAAATTAAAGGCATTATCCAGTCGGCATGGTCCCAGTCGATATTATCTCCGCCGTCAGTTACCGTGAGATAAAGTTTTTCAGCGCCGGTAATGTCAACGTCTATTTCAATTCCATGGCCGGGAGTATCCTTCGAGATAATACCACTCTTCCACAAGGCTTTTTCTTTAACAATCATCTGCTGGTCAGCAATATTAAACAAGGCAAGGTATTTTCCACCGTTTACAGGGTCATCAGCTGTCCATGCAACGATGTCTTTTTCCTTAAAAAGTTGTCTGTTATTTGTGCTGGTTTTATTAACCATAAGCACATTTTTATTTGTCAGCAATGATATAGTAAAAGAATCAGATGTAGGAAGGTCGCCGCCAAACATCAGGGGCGATCTGAAAACAGAGAAAAGTGTCATTAGGGTATATTGTTCATCGCGGGTTAATTGCGACATCCTGTCGTTTCCCCTTTCTGCCCTGATGCCTATATGGCCAAGAGGCAGCATATCAGCGTCGGGATATGCGCCGTAACCTATGAAAGGAGCCCAGCGATTACAAATTTCAAAATGTTCCTTCAATTGTGGCCAGTTATCCCAGAAATCCCCTACAATCCTCCACATATTGGCATGTTGCTGAATATGTGAGGCATAATTTACCGGTGTTTCGCCCGGTGAAGTGCTTAAAACAATTTTACGGCCGCAATTATCAATAGCTTTGCGGATCATCTCTATCTCATCAGCATGATAAGGAGATGAGAGGTCGTCAATTTTTACAAAATCGATGCCCCACGATGCATAAAGCCTGAAGAGAGAATTATAGTAGTCCTGAGCTCCCTGTTTAGCGGCATCAATAGTGTACATATCATGCAGCCATGTACACAAATTATCATTACTGTATATATCTTTTGCTCTGTATTTACTTTCAGTAATGGGCAAATTGCGTTCTACTGCAATTTTAGGTATTCCCCGCATGACATGAATGCCGAATTTTAAACCCCTGTCATGTATGTAGTCAGCCAGTGGCTTAAACCCTTTACCTCCGGCAGATGAGGGAAAGCGGTTTACAGCCGGAATGAATCGTCCGAAATCATCCATAAAATAGTCGGGGTTTGTTTCATTATATCCATGTGATTTATCATTACCTACATACCAACGTATATCAACAACAATGTATTCCCATCCGTAATCTTTCAAATGTTTTGCCATGAAGTCGGCATTGGCTTTAACTTCTTCTTCAGTTACTGTAGGGCCATAGCAATCCCAGCTGTTCCAGCCCATTGGCGGAACAGGTGCCCAGCGATGAAAGTCTTCTACTGTTACCCCCTGATTAAATACCTGCCCGGCCGGAGCAATGAATAAAACAAAAAAGCTGATTAATAAACTTTTAAAAGAAAAATGCATCATGGTATTTTAATTAATTTTCCATGATGCAAGTTAAAGATTTTTATAAAATATATTGTTTAATATTTCTTAAAGGCGACACATAAAGTGTTGGCGCCGGTTTTCCCATAAACGATATAAGCAACGTTATCAGCACTTACAGCTAAATCGCTGTTATTTGCGGTTGCGCGGAAACCGAAAATCTGGTCATAGATATAACTTCCCGAGGTATTGCGTCCGTAAAAAAGAACCCATTCACTATTGTTAAGCATTCCATATAAATAATGTACATGGCCTGTTGCATCGCATAATATTGCCGGTCTGCAGAAATTGCTGCTGCCCACGTCAAAAGCCAGTGCATACAATGCTCCATTATTGTAAAACCAAAGATCGTCATCTGTTGTATTATGGTAGAGAATATATGCGCCACCTGAATCATTTACTGCAATTGCGGGATAAACAATGTTTTGATCAGAAAGATAAGGAAAATCAGGATTGCCTGCAAGCAGACTGTTATCCCAGTTACTTCCGCTTATTCTCACGGTTGAGCGCAGATGATAACCATCATAATCGGTGTAGGCAATATGTGGCCTGTTTAACCCATCAACAGCCATACTGACATCGGTGCTGAAGTTTCTGAAAGTACCTGCTGTTTCACGCACCCACGAACCGGTTGCATTACTGATATAGTCAATAGTATAATTATCGCCAAATACTGCTGCGGTAATATGAATAGTCCCGTTGTCATCGCTTGTTATACAGCATCGCTGATAATAACTGACGTTGCTTGCCGGAGGAAAGACATCTTCTTTAGACCAGCTGTTGTTTACAAGTTTGGCATAGCGTATGGCTTCATAATTATCGTTATCATCCTCATTATCATGAACCGTATAGATGACGTGAACGGTGCCGTTTTTGTCAACAGTAATATCATTCCATTCGCCCTTAAGTGCATCGGTGTCATCTTCATCAATAATGCTCACTGACCATTTTCCGCTTTTATTTGTCGCATATTTCAACGAGCTGTTTTTTCTAACGCCTTCATCATAATAACAAATATGTAATTTGTCGTTCCGGTCGATGGCAACAGAAATTTTTCCGTTTGCAACGCTTACATTATTTTCAACAGTTTCAATCGTCCAGCCATCAACAGTTTTGGATGAACCATCCGTATTGTCGTCTTTTGAACATGCTGTAATTACTAACAGAGCTGAAAGTGCAACCCCTGCTAATATCCAGTTATTAAAAAAATATCTTTTCATTTTATTATACCTCCTTATGATGAATTTAGAAGATATATACGTAATTTTTCAAAACAGGTTAATCTGAAATTGCCATGAAAAGAGGTTAAAAAATTATTAAAATGGCCTTCAATAATTTAGAATTCTTAACGTGTATTAATATTCTTTAACATTTGATTTTTGTTTATCAGCAACGGCTGGTATTAAATTTGTTATCAGGAAAAAAGAAAATGAAAAACACTGCAAAATGACATTTTAACATATTAGTTTAAAACATTAACCATATAACGGAGGGAAAAGTAATGAAAAAGTTCATTCATCTGGTGATAGCTTCTGTTGTCGGAAGCACACTGACGTTAGGGATTTTTATGGCAGCGGGCTTTAATAAGAAAGCATCAGTACCACATATTTACACAAGCCAGTCAATGCCTGCGCGTAATGCTGTATATACAGTTAAGGAAAATGGCGAAGTTGTTCCGCTTGAATTTACAAAAGTTTCGAAAGAAGTTATGGATGCTGTGGTACATATCAAAACTTCGCGAAAAATAGGGACAAAGAGTCAGCAGTTTTATTTTCCGCAATTTCCTTATGATCCGTTTGATGACGACTTTTTTAAGTTCTTTTTCAACGAACCCAGCAGGCCTAAAAATAATAAAGAAAAAGACGAACCATTGTATGAAAGCGGGTCAGGTTCGGGCGTAATAATAAGCCCTGATGGTTATATTATCACCAATAACCATGTGGTTGACGGTGCGGATGAGATTGAGGTTTCACTGCCTGACAATGAGGTTTACAAGGCAAAAGTAATAGGCACTGATCGTTCAACCGACCTGGCTTTACTGCAGATTAAACGTGATGGTTTAAAGGCTATTCCAATGGGTAATTCTGATGATGTTGAAGTAGGTGAATGGGTTCTGGCTGTTGGTAATCCGTTTAACCTGAATTCGACTGTCACGGCAGGTATTGTTAGCGCCAAGGGAAGAAATATCAATATCATTAATGATAAATCGGCTATTGAGGCATTTATACAAACCGATGCGGCAATTAATCCCGGCAATAGCGGTGGTGCTCTGGTTAATCTCAGAGGTGAACTGATTGGCATTAACACGGCTATTGCCAGTCCGACAGGCGCTTATGCCGGTTATGGCTTTGCTATTCCGGTAAATATCGTAAATAAAGTTATTACCGATATTATGAAATACGGAATGGTACAACGGGCATATCTGGGTGTGATGATAAGAGACATTGACGGCAATTTTGCAAATAAAAACAAGCTGAACACATTTACAGGCGCTTATGTTGACAGTCTTGTTGAGAAGGGTGCAGCTGCCGAGGCAGGCATTAAGAAAGGTGATGTAATAACCAGCATTGATGGCAGACCTGTAAAGCGAACAGCCGATGTGCTCGAACAAATCGGCAGGCATCATCCGGGAGACAAGATTGCAGTAACTGTTGACAGAAAGGGAAAAGAAATGACCTTTGATGTGGTCCTTGCCAACCAGAAAGGCGAAAAGAAAATTTTCAACAAAACCGAACAAAGTGTGTTGGATATGCTTGGAGCTACTTTTGAAACACTCGATGATGATACAGCAAAAAAACTCGGAATTGATGGAGGGGTAAGAGTTAAAGAGCTGAAAAATGGTATTCTGAAGAACCAGACAAGCATGAAAGAAGGTTTTATAATAACAGGTATCAATAATAAAAAGGTTACAACTGTTGACCAGTTAAAGAAAGAACTCGAAAACAAAAAGGGTGGCATTATGTTGAGCGGAGTTTATGAAGACTATCCTGGTGAAATGTATTATGCCTTTGGTATCGAATAATAAAAGCTGGTTTGTTTTTAAAGAGCCCTGACAAATCCTCAGGGCTTTTTTTTATTATTTTAAATAGATTTGATAGTAAATATTTCCTAAATTAACACAAAACATTATTCATGCCAGTAAGCGTCTCATTCCGTTTTTATGAAGAATTGAATGATTTTCTGAAGAAGCCATACCGCAGACAACGGTTTGTAATTACATTCAACGGGACTACTACTGTAAAAGACGCCATTGAATCATTAGGTGTCCCTCATACAGAGGTGGATATGATAACCGTAAATGGAAGCCCGGTTAAATTTACCTACCGGATACAGGATAATGATGATATTGCAGTATATCCTGTTTTTGAGAGTTTTGACATTTCAGAAGCGCAATTATTGCGCGAACATGTAATACGTGAACCGAAATTCATACTTGATGTTCATCTTGGTAAGCTGGTGAAATATCTTCGCATGGCAGGCTTTGATTGTTTGTATGATGTGTCACTTTTTGATACGCAAATAATTGATATTTCCTTATTTCATAAACGGATTATTCTAACGCGCGACAAAGGAATACTGAAGAACGGCAGGGTTACTCATGGTATGTTTGTCAGGGCAACAACACCAACGCTACAGTTCAGATAAGTAATTTCACGGCTTCAGCTTGAACGGTTTGTTAAACCTTTTACCCGTTGCACGGCATGCAATGAACCCATTCAGCAGGTTGAAAAGAAAGAAATTTCAGAACAACTGTTACCCCTTACCAGGAAACATTATTCAGCATTTTACCGTTGTACGGGATGTAAAAAAATATACTGGGAAGGTTCGCATTTTAAAAGAATGAAACAATTGCTGGACAGTATTCTGAAATAATAATGTGCTAAGGACGGGGTATTTATGGGCTGGTTTGTAAATGTTTGTTAATTTGTTGGCTGAAGTAGTTATAATAGAACTAAACGAAATATAAAGCTGATAGTTTAAGTATTCTGAGCGGATCAATAAATAAT
>JAJUGM010000065.1 GCA_029268165.1 Bacteroidota bacterium | reverse complement strand
AGTAAAGATAACGAAAGATATGGCTCAGTAGGTTCAATGCCTGTAATCCCATAGCCAATTCTCAGTTTAAGATTATTTATAAACGAAATATTCTTCATGAACGATTCTTCATTAATTCTCCATCCGGCCTGAACAGCAGGGAAGGATCCCCACTGGTAATTCGATCCGAACTTGGTAGAGCCTTCTCTGCGCAAGCTAAGTTGTAACAAGTATTTTTCATTATAGTTGTAATTGATTCGGCCAAAAAATCCTATTAATCTGGACATATTCTTGGTACTTGAAATGTTAGCAGTACCCTCGGTAATTCCGTTTCCTGCTCCAATATTGTTATACCCGAATACATCTGTTGGGAATTCTTTATTATCCAAATAAAAATATTCATAAATATGATCCTGGTAGCTGTATCCACCAAGAACAGCAAACCGGTGCAGGCCAACAGAGCTTGAGTATTCAGCCGTAAGTTCAAGCAGTTTATCCTCCGAAGAGCTTGCACTCCTTGAGGCAAAACCTCCCTGATTATCCCTGATATTGGAAATGTGATTCAATGACTCATAATATCCGTATGTCTGATTCCATGCATTTCGGGATACTAAAGCTTTTAGCTTTAATCCCTTAAAAGGATTGACGGTAATATCGCCATATACCCTGTTATATTTTTCTTTGGTGTCGCCGCCGGCTTCTTTCAGCAAGGCAACAGGATTTTCATATTGAAATTTTGACGGGTTTTCATACCATGTTCCGTCTTCGTTACGGATTGGTTCTGTAGGATTGTGAATCAGTGCCTGACGATATGCGTATGTTTTATCTATGGCCGAATAAGCTGTCATACCCGTAATCATTCCTACATTTACAGATAATTTACCTTTAAACATATAATGCGTAATATCGAGGCGTCCGGTTAATTTTTCAATATCTGACTTGAGGAATATTCCCTGAGTATTGGTATAGTTAACCGAACCGATATAGTTGGTGTTTTCAGTACCACCGCTCACACTCAGATTATGCATAAAACTTATCGGCACACGGGTAATTTCACCCAGCCAGTCGGTATTATATCCCAAATCGCTCAATGTTGTGTCAATTCCCTGTTCAGCTAAGCGTCTGTAATCATCTGCCGTATAGAAATCAGCTTTTCGTGAAATGGTTTGTGTACTTATATAAGTACTATAGTCTGCAATTAGTGCCTGATTTTTAGAACCTTTTTTGGTAGTAACGAAAATTACCCCGTTATTTCCCTGTGTCCCATATATTGCAGCTGCAGAACCATCTTTAAGGACATCTATCGATTCAATGTCCTGCGGGGCGACCAGATTAAGGTCTCCGGGTATGCCATCAACAATCACAAGTGGAGCAGTACTTGCATTTAAAGTGCTATTCCCCCTTAACATAATCTGCACACCTGCCAGCGGATCACCCGAAGGATTTGTAATGGATAAGCCAGCCACCTTACCCTGTATAAGCTGTCCGGCATCCTTGACAGCCCCCTGAACAAAATCGTCTGATTTTACTGATGCCACAGCAGCAGTTAAATCTCCTTTACGTAGGGTACCGTATCCAATCACTACAATCTCATCTAGTTTTTCGATGTTTGCCACCATGTTTACATTAATATTTGTCTGACCGCTAACGGCAATTTCTTCTGATAAATAGCCAACATAAGAGAATACCAGTACAGCATCTTCTGAAGTGATAATTATTTCATAATCACCATCAATATTGGTAACCGTACCAATATTGGTTCCTTTTAACAAAATATTCACTCCCGGCAATGGTTCACCGGTAGAGGCATCAATAACACGGCCTGTAACCTTTTTTTGCTGTAACAATGCTTTTGGAGAGATTAAAATAAGGTTATTCTCCATAATACGATAAGTAAGATCTGAACCTTCCAGCAAAAGATCAAGCAGTTCATTGATTTTCAAATTCTCTGCATTTAATGTAATGTTTTTATCAACATTAATCAGCAAATCGTTATAAAAAAAGCGCACATCACTTTGTTTTTCAATCTCTTTGAATACGGTCCGCATGGTTGTATTTTCCATGTTTATGGTAAAGAGATTATTTTGTGAATACAATGTTGCCTGTAACTGAAAAACTCCAATAATCATTAAAAGTAAAGTTAGCCTCATGATCATTAATAGTTTAGTAAATGCTTTTTTGTCCCATACAAGACAAAGAATAATTTGTTTTTTCATAAATTTGTCAGGTTTTATAAGTTTTACATTAATGTTATAAAGCTAAACTGCGGGGTGTTCGCAGCATCCTGCAGTTTTTTTATTTCTTATTCCATTATTTTCATAGGCTACAGATATTTAAAAGGTTGATTTAAATAATTTGTTCTTTGATAATACCACTTGTTTCTGAATAATCTGATAATTAATTGGTGCGGTAAGTTTAATAGCTTCCAGCACTTGTTCAAGCGTTTCATCCTTAAGAATGCCACTGAATACATAATGCTTTAATGATTCGTCTTTGAACATAATTTCAACATTATAACGGCGTTCAAGTTTAACTGCTAACGAATGAAGTTCTTCCTTTTCAATTATCCACCGCGGATCTTTCCACGATGTATAAACTGAAGGTTCTATGTTATGGTCAACTTTAAAATATCGTTCAGGTTCTTTAATTTTCAGTACATTAGGTTTATCATCCCTGCCTTGTGAAACCTCGCCGATAGGGTTATGGCTGGCGTATTCCTCATCAGTGTTTCGCTTTATTATCGATACTTTCTGATTAGCATATAATATTATTTTGGATGACTGTTCCTTGTTTGTCTGATTATCGAAGACCTGCACCATACCCCTTGTAACAGTGGTTTCAATCACTTTTTCGTCTGGATAAGCTTTTACATTAAATGCCGTCCCTAATACTTTTATGGTTGCACCATTGACTACAACATTAAATGGTAATTTATCTCTAGTAACATCAAAATAACCTTCGCCCTG
Organism: Bacteroidota bacterium; assembly: GCA_029268165.1. GTDB lineage: Bacteria > Bacteroidota > Bacteroidia > Bacteroidales > UBA10428 > UBA5072. The sequence goes on along the minus strand of JAJUGM010000065.1, from coordinate 8,203 downwards.
TAAAAACACATCCCTGTTTTTCAGACTGAAGTATCTGTTGTAACTAAGCCTGCTTCCTGCATTAAGCCATATTGATGAACCATCGGGCAAAATAACCTTTGATCTGGAACCATATGGTACAACATATTCTGTCATTGATGACTTTGACAGAGACTCTTTGTTGATGTGATGCACAATGAAACCTGCTGTTCCAACCAGCAAAACAAGAATAATGATGACAGCCACCCTTCGTAATAACTCTGAAGACAGTAAAAAAACCTTCCTGTTAGAAGCAACATTTTTATCAATTAACCGCAATTTATTTTTCAATTTGCTCCATGCTATTTTTTCATCATACCGCTTCTCAGAATTATATTTGACAGATGACTGCCATACATCCATATATTCGCAGAAAAGCCTTTTGCTATAAGGGTTATTCTCAATAACTGCTCTCAATTCATCCAGTTCCTTTTCAGAAATTGACGAATCAATCAGCTTTACTATCAGGTCAATAATAATACAACCATAATAATTCAACTTGCCTACATTTTCAAATTATTCAATATTATGACCTGATTAGATTAAAATAATGTGACAGTATTTTTAAAAATATTTTTGACAATAAATTTTAAAAGCTGGGTGAAAAGAATTATTACACTAATAAGTATTACCAGTATATTAAATATCTGTTGATTATCTATTAGTTGAACGATAATTTAATTTTTTATCTGTTTCAGCTGTGATTTCAAAATGCTATTTTCAAATAAGGTAACCTGGTTGTTCTTTATTTCAAACCCCACAGGAGCTGTAAGTTTAATATAGTTTAAAACCTGTTCAAGCGTTTCATCCCTTAACACTCCGCTAAATACATAACTTCTGAGGGATTCATCTTTAAAAAACACTTTTACATTATATCTTCTTTCAAGTTTTTTAGCTAGCTGTTGTAATTCTTCACGTTCAACAATCCATTTTTCATCTTTCCATGAGGTATATATTTCAGGTTCTATTTTTTTGTCTATAATCACATTTTTAATTACATTATTATCAGTCAATACTAAAGCATTTTTTTCAGTTTCTCTTTCAACATGCTCTTTAACCTTATTGTCTGATAACTTGTCTTTCATTATATTATAAATTGCTCTCTGATTGGCATAGAGCATTACTTTCTCGTGCTTTTTATCATTTCTTAAAAATAACTGGACTGATCCTTCTTCAACCGTTGTTTCAACAATATCTTCATCGGCATAAGCCTTTATATTAAAGACCGTGCCTTTAACCTCAACTGAAACGACACGGGTAATTACATGAAAAGATTTTTTTGCTGGTTTGACAACAAAATAGGCCTCTCCTTCAAGATAAAGATCACGGTTATTTAAACCAAACCGATTGTTAAACTTTATTTTTGTACCTGCATTAAGCCATACTTTAGAACCATCAGGTAAAACCATTTGTGAGCGTGATCCATAAGGGACATTGTATTCACTGTTTGTCAGACGAAAATTTTGTGTAATAAAAGTTCTAAAGAGCAAAATGCCAGAGGCCAGTATAATAAAAAACAAAAGAACAGCTGCTGCAATTCTATAAAAAACAGGTGAAAGGTTGAAAACAGGTTGAGGCATTCCTTTTTTAATATCAGAAATTTTAATTGAATTGCGCACCCTGTTCCAGGCAGCGCCTACATTATAATACTGACTTCCTGCCTTTATTGTTCCCTGCCAGATATCAAGATATTCATAGAAAAGTTTCAGGTTACAGGGATTTTCACTTAACCATTTTTTCAGTTCATTTTCCTTTGTGAACTGATCTGGCTGAACTAAAAACTCAACCACAAAATCGGGAATCTTACCATTTGATATCTGATGATTGATCATATACCAACAAATTGATTATCAGATATATAACAATTTTATACAATATAAAACCATAACCAAAAATAAAGGTAAATATTTCTTTAGACTTTCCCTCAGTCTTTGCAAGGCTCGTGCCATTTGTGTCCTTACAGTGTTTATTGAAATATTTAGCTTTGAAGCTATTTCTTCATAGCTCATTTGATCAAATCGGCTCATACAAAATATTTCCCGACATTTCTCGGGTAAGTCACTGATTGACTTCTCTATCTCATCAACAATTTCCTGTGAAATAAGACTAGCAAGCGGATAAGCATCCTCTGAAGGGGCAAGAAGCTCTTTGTAACGAAGCATAGATATGGCAAAATCTTCATATTTTTTCATCACCTTTAAATGCTCCAGATATTTTATACATTGATTTTGAACCCCTTTGTAAAAATATGATTTAACCGATCCTTTTATTTCAATTATGTTCCTTTTTTCCCATAATGTAATAAAAAAACTTTCAACAATCTCCTCAGCCATAGCTTTCTCTTTAACATAATTCTCAGCAAAAAAGCATAAGTTTTTATAGTAATTTTTAAATAATTTCTCGAACGCAAATACATCGCCTTTCTTTACCTGCTTAAATAAATGAATATCGCTCAAAGAGAAAGTCATGCAAATCTGTTTTCAAAAATCAGTATTCAAATATAATTGCATTGAGCATATTTTTTACTTAAAATCATTTTATTTTTTACAAATTATTGATTATATTTTAATCGTATAGTTTGATTAAAATATAATCATTTATGAATACAAAAATTTATTTTTCAAAGCAGGACCAGGGATGGTTTGAATATGAAATTCCTGAACATCTTAAACATTCAACGGGTGATGAACTGATAAAATGGGCGCATAAAAAGGTTGAACAACATCACTTCAAAGGCTTTGTGATTTCTGAAAATCCTAATTTCAAACCTCGCGGGTGTTATTGATAATCCTGATACCGTCCCTGACAGGCTTGAAAAACCTTTCAGGTCTGATAATAAAATATGTATCTCAACTGCCACTCATATTACAGCCTTCGCTACGGAACGTTGTCTTTGGAACAACTTGTGTCTGAAGCATCAAAAAATGATGTAAGAGCAATGGCCTTGACAGACATTAACAATACTACAGGCACATTGGATTTTATTGCTGAATGCCGTTTGAAAGGTATTAAACCGCTTGCAGGAATTGAATTCAGAAACACTTCAGGCAGGCTTTTGTACATTGCAATCGCATGCAATAATAAAGGTTTTCATGAAATGAATGAATTTCTTACCCGTCATAACCTTGAGAACGCCCCCCTGCCCGACCGGCCGCCTGCATTTAGCAACAGTTTTATCATTTTTCCTTTTAAACAGACTTTTTCTTATGCGCTTCGTGAGAATGAATTTGTGGGGATTAAACCGGCTGACATAAACCGGCTGCATGTCTCGGATTTAAAGTATAAACAAGCCAGACTGCTGGCACTGCTTCCTGTAACCTTTGCCGATGATCAACATTTTTTGTTGCACAAGCACCTGAGGGCTATAGATAAAAATACGCTGCTGAGTAAAATTAATGCTGAAAGCCTTGCTTCACCAAATGAACGGTTTCTTCCGACGGATTTTATGAAGATCATCTATGAAGACTATCCTGAAATCATCAGAAACACAGAACGCATGACCGAAAACTGCATGATTGATATTGACTTTGGCACGGTGAAAAATAAACTGACTTTTTCAGGCAGCCGGTATGACGACAGATTATTGCTTGAAAAACTTGCCATGGAAGGTTTGGAATACCGCTACGGCAAAAACAATGCTGAAGCTCTGAAAAGGGTAAAACACGAGCTTGAAGTAATTGACAGGCTTGGATTTTCTGCCTATTTTCTTATTACATGGGATATTATCCGGTACTCGATGAGCCGTGGTTTTTATCATGTGGGGCGCGGCAGTGGCGCCAACAGCATTGTTGCTTACTGTCTCAAAATTACTGATGTCGATCCCATTGAGCTGAATCTTTATTTTGAGCGTTTTATTAATCCCAAACGCACTTCCCCTCCTGATTTTGACATTGACTATTCATGGAAGGACAGAGACGACGTGCTTGATTATATTTTTAAACGATATGGCAACCAACATACTGCTTTATTGGGAACAATAAGTACTTTTCATGACCGCTCCATTTTCAGGGAATTAGGAAAAGTATACGGGCTTCCGAAAGAAGATATTGACAGGCTGGTTGATGAGCCCGGTGCCGCATTAAACCGAAACGAAATTACCGGACAAATTGAAGAAATCGGCGCGCTTTTAATCGACTTTCCCAACATCCGGAGCATTCATGCAGGAGGGGTGCTGATCTCCGAAGAGCCTATTACCTGCTATACGGCGCTTGATATGCCCCCAAAAGGATTTCAGACCACTCAGTTTGATATGTATGTGGCCGAAATGGCAGGATTTGAAAAACTTGACATCCTGAGCCAGCGTGGAATAGGGCATATTAATGAGTGTGTTGATATAATCCGTGCTAATCGTGGAGTTAAGATAGAAATTCATCAGGTTGACAAATTTAAAAAAGATCAGCTTGTAAATGAACGCCTGAACCAGGGCGAAGCTATCGGGTGTTTCTATATTGAAAGTCCTGCCATGCGCGGATTACTCAAGAAATTACGCTGCAGAGATTATCCTGCGCTTGTAGCTGCCAGTTCTATCATAAGGCCGGGCGTTGCAAAATCGGGGATGATGAAAGAATACATACGGCGGTTTCATCACCCAGACCAATTCACCTACCTGCACCCGGTTATGGAAGAACATCTGAAGGAAACTTTCGGGGTTATGGTGTTCCAGGAAGATGTTATTAAAATATGCCATCATTTTGCCGGCCTTGACCTGGCAGATGCCGATATTTTACGACGCGCAATGGCTGGCAGATTCCGGTCGAAAAAAGAATTTGAGCGTATTCGTGACCGATTTTTCGCCAACTGCCGTACAAGAAATTATTCTGAAGAGCTTATAACAGAAGTATGGCGCCAGGTTGCTTCATTTGCCGGTTATGCTTTCTCCAAAGCCCACTCTGCATCGTACGCTGTGGAAAGTTATCAAAGCCTGTACCTGAAAACCTATTTCCCTCTTGAATTCATGGTTGCAGTTATCAACAATTTTGGAGGCTTCTACCGTACATGGGTTTATGTTAACGAAGCGCGTCGTTGCGGCGCTAATATTAACCTGCCCTGTGTCAACCAAAGCACTTATAAAACATGCATTTACGGCAAAGATATCTATATCGGTCTGGTTCATATTGCCAACCTTGAACAAAAAACAGCAGAAACCATCGTCTATGAAAGGGAGAAACACGGTCATTATCAGAGCCTCGAAGACTTCATCAGGCGTGTTCCGGCAGAAACCGGAGAACTTGTTACCCTGATCAGACTTAATGCTTTTCGTTTCACAGGCAAAACTAAAAAACAACTCCTCTGGGAGGCTCATATGTTAAACGGACAACCAAAAAGCAAACCTCTCATGCCCCGATTATTTGAAGAAGAATCGCATGAGTTTGCCTTACCTCAACTGGAGCAAAGCCAACTTGAAGATGCTTACGATGAAACCGAACTGCTTGGTTTCCCCGTAACCATTTCAGCATTTGACATGCTCGAAACATCATTCAGAGGTAACATTTTTGCCCGTGACCTGCTTAATTATAAGAATAAAAAAATCAAAATACTCGGGAATCTGGTTACCATTAAATATGTTCAGACAATTAAGGGTGAATGGATGCACTTTGGCTGCTTTATCGATATGTATGGAGAATTCTTTGATTCAGTCCATTTTCCTGATTCGCTGAAAAAGTATCCTTTCAGGGGCACCGGTATATACCTTATACTGGGTAAGGTTGTTGAAGAATTCGGCTTCCCAAGCATTGAGGTGGAAAAAATGGCCAAGATGCCATTTAAGAAAGATCCGAGGTATTAAAGGAGAGAACCAAGAACAAAGCCCCGAAAGCTTTCGGGAAAGAGCCAGGAAAAAATAAGACAGCCCCGAAGGCTTTCGGGGAAGAACTAAAAACTGGAAATCAAGAAGCATGACGAATGGCCAAAAACTTAGAAGAAATAAAATGGTTGTGCAGAATATACACTTTAAAAGAAAATGTACAAAATAAATTAACATTGACCTGACAGGGCTTAAAGGTTCTGTCAGGTGGTTTATAACCCTTTATAAAAAAATACGTAAAGGATTAAAAAAAAAGATGAAAAACCCGGGATTTTCTTTGTTTGTTTTATTCCTTTTTGCATCTATACATGCAGTGGCTCAGGAAAATTATGAAATTCCTTCAGCACTGCCAAGGGAACTGCCTGTAAGGCATAATTGCTACGTGTTATCATATAACGAGGGGTATGAATTACCATCATGGGCAGCATATAAACTTACACCAGAGATGGCAAAGGCTTCAGGCACATTTAAAGAGAAATATAGGGAAGATGTGATGGTATCAACAGGTTCGTCATCTCCAAAAGATTACAAAGACGCAGGATTTGTGATGGGACAGCTTGTTCCGTCTGAAGATATGGTGTTTGATGCCAAAGCCTGTGATGAAACCTTTCTTATGTCAAATATAGTCCCTCAAAAAATAGGATTTAACAAATTTCTTTGGAAAAACCTTGAGCAGCTCATCAGAGAGTGGGCAAAAGAAGGGAATACCCTTTATATTGCTGCAGGCCCTGTACTTGCAGACGGCCCTTTTGGCACATTCGGCGATAACAAGGTGGCCATACCTGCACGTTATTATAAAGTGGTGCTTGATATAAAAGGTGAAAGGGCAATTGGTTTCCTTTTCAGGGCCAATGCTTCCAGCGGTACTTTAAAATCCTATGCCACGTCAGTTGACGAGATTGAAAAAATTACCGGTATTGATTTTTTTATAAACGTGCCCGATGACATGGAAGAAAAGCTGGAATTAACGCTTGACCTTTCAAAATGGAATTTTGAAGCGATGAAGCAATAGCTTATTGAGCCGAAGAGGCAGGAATAAACTCAAGCGCAAGAGAATTAACACAATACCTCAGGCCTGTTGGAGCAGGCCCGTCATCAAAAACATGGCCTAAATGGGCGCCACATTGCGCGCATGAAATTTCTGTCCTGATCATACCATAAGAAGTGTCTTTCTGGTACTCAAGATTGCCCTTTTTATGAATATCATAAAAGCTGGGCCATCCTGTGCCAGAATCATACTTGGTATCAGAATCAAATAACCTGAGACCACATGCAGCACATTGGTAATATCCTTTTTCAAAATGCTTATTATACTTACCGCTTCCCGGAGGCTCGGTGCCTTTTAACCTGCAAATACGATATTGTTCGGGTGTAAGGATTGATTTCCATTCCTCATCAGTTTTAAAAACCATATTGTTATTTGATTTAAAATTTCCTTCCTGGGCAAACAAACTCAATGGAGAAAAAATTACAAGCGAGATTATATATTTACTTATATTCATTTCTATATCTAAAAATAAATTACTATCCGTAAAACAAAAAATTTATCATTATGTTTTAAATGCAAATCAATAATCCGGGCAAAGAAGACATGGCAGATATTGGATTTCAGATATCGGACAGAATTTTTAACATCTTATCTGTCATCATATGTCAGACAGTATTTAGTGATTCAGATATTCCGCTTAAAATATAAACAGATAACAATTTATCTTAAATTTGATAAATTTCTTGCAGAAAAAGGTTAAATAAAGGATATTAACCACCAATAAAAAAAAATTTATTTTTTTAATTACAACAAGGCTCGCAGAAGATAAAACCATTGCCCTTTAAAAGCAATAAAAACAATTGTCCTTTTTCGCCTTGTAACGGATATATAGAGCAATTGGTTTTTATATATTTGTTTTTGTGTGCAAGGTTAATTCGACAAACAAAAACATAGTAATATGAAAAAAGCACTTTTATTTTTTTATTTTCTTATTATTTCTTTGCGATGTATATCACAAGACACATCTATCGTATATTATAATAATAATTGGATCAAAACGAAAGCTAAAAAAGCTTCTTATACATTAAAAGAAGTCAAATATAACAAGAACAATGTTTACGTAGAGTATTTTGATAATTCAAATAAATTAATTGTTAGTGGTTATTATATTGATAATTATATGGATAGCATTTGGTTATTTTACAACGCGAAAAAAGCCAATTATGACACCTTGAATTATAGCGGAATAAAAAATTTATATTTAGAAACAGCCAATAATAATCCTTTCAAAGAAATATTTATCATAACTGAAGAAATGCCGAAATTTGGAACTGATAACAAAGATGATAAAGAAAATTTTCATGAATATATTAGTGTCATGTCAATCATTAATT